>JBFKGB010000089.1:0-10426 GCA_041633535.1 Euzebya sp.
ATGGCCAGGACCACGTCGGCCTGCTTCAGGACCTGGTGGCGGTAGATGACCAGGGGATGGTAGTTCAGCAGCAGGGGGTAGCGGTCCCGCGGGGTGTGCTCGAAGTCCCACCGCTGCAGGTTCAGGAAGTGGTCGTCCTGCGGGGTGACGCCCATCTCGTCGTCGTGTGGGACGTACATGTGCCGCGCGGCACGACGCCACTCCGACACCTCCGCCGGGCTGACGTGCGTGCGCCTGACCAGCCGCAGGTAGGCGTCGTGGTCCTCACGCTCGAGCGTGGCGACCAGGCGGGCGGCGTCCGCCAGGTTCTTGGCCGCCATCAGGTTGGTGAAGGCGTTGTCGTCCACGACGGTCGTGTACTCGTCGGGGCCGGTCACGCCGTGGATGTGGAACGTCGTCCGTCCGTCCTCCTCGCGGAAGAAGCCCAGGCCCGCGTACATGCGGGCCGTCTCGACCAGGATCTCGGCACCCTGGTCGTGCAGGAACGCGGTGTCGCCGGTCGCGCGCGCGTACTTGGTGACGGCGTAGCTGATGTCGGCGTTGATGTGGTACTGGGCGGTGCCGGCCTCGTAGTAGGCCGACGCCTCCTCCCCGGTGATGGTGCGCCAGGGGTACAGCGCCCCCTTCTCGCCAACCTCGACGGCACGCCGGCGCGCCGCGTCCAGCATCCCGTGGCGGAAGCGCAGCAGGTTCCGTGCCACCCGGGGCTGGGTGTAGACCAGGAACGGCAGGACGTAGATCTCGGTGTCCCAGAAGTAGTGGCCCTCGTAGGCGCTGCCGGTCAGACCCTTGGCGGGGATGCCGGCGTCGTCGGCCCGCGCCGATGCCTGGTTGATGTGGAACAGGCTCCACCTGACGGCCTGCTGCACCGTCTGGTTGCCACCGATCTCGACATCGGCGGTGCCCCAGAAGCGGGCCAGCGCGCCGACCTGGCTGTCGGCGACGTCCTGCCAGCCGGCGGCCATCGCACGGTCCAGGGTGCGGTTGCAGCGGTCGGCCAGCTGGCTGGTGCCGATCGTGTCGGAGGTGTGGAAGGCCGCGAACTTCGTGATGCGGACCGTCTCCCCCGGGACCCCGTCGGCGCTGACGACCAGCTTGCCGCGGTCGGCGGTCGCCTCACCGACCACGCTGGTGACGGTCTCGCCCTCGACGATGTGGTCGATGCCGCAGGCCAGGGTCATGCCGGAGGTGGCGACGGTGTACTCGAGCATCTGGCGGTGCCCGACCGTGCGTGCACCGACGTTGCGCAGGACCTCGTGCTCGAAGCCTCGTGCCTTGCGGGGGTCACCCTCGTTGGAGCGGCCGTCGGCCTCGCTGCGCAGCTGTGAGGAGATCACGACCGGCGCGTGCCCCTCCAGCACCTCCACCTCGTAGCGCATCGCCACCAGGTGGCGATGGTCCAGGGACGCCAGCGCCGCCGAGCGGACCTCGACGACGACGCCCGAGGGCAGCCGCCACACGATGCGCCGGGTCAGCTGTCCGGTGCGGAAGTCCAGCCGCCGTTCGTAGTCGGTGATCTCGGCGGTCGAGACGTTCAGGATCTCGTCGTCGACGTACAGGTGGAACCGACGCGGGTCCGGCGCGGCGATGATCGTCTGGCCGGTGGTGGCGAAGCCGTAGGCCTCCTCGGCGTGGACGATGGGCCACTGCTCGTGGAAGCCGTTGATCAGGGTCCCACGTTCCGCGAACGGTCGGCCCTCGTCCTGCACCGCCCGCAGGCCCAGGTAGCCGTTGGAGATCGCGAAGATCGTCTCGGTGACCGGGGTGTAGCGGTCGGTGTACTCCGTCTCGACCAGCGCCCAGTCCTCGGGCGGGTAGATCGACGTCGGCAGGCCGACGATGTCACGCTGCAGCACGGCCTAGGCCCCGTGGTCGCCGAGGAGCTCGGCCAGGTCGTCCACCACGATGTCGGCACCGTGCTGCCGCAGGGCCACGGCGTTGGCCCGCTCGTCGTCCTCCTCGCGGTTGACACCGATGACCAGCCCGAACTCGCCACCACGACCGGCCTCTACGCCGGCGATGGCGTCCTCGACGACGACCGCGCGGGCGGCCTCGACACCCAGCCGCTCTGCGGCGGCCAGGAACGTGTCGGGCTCCGGCTTGCCGGGCAGCCCCTCGTCGGCGGCGACGATGCCGTCCACGACCGTCTCGAACAGCTCGGCGATGCCGGCGGCCTCCAGGACCGGCACGGCGTTGCGGCTGGAGGACACGACCGCCAGGCGGATCCCGGCGTCCTTCAGGGCGTGGACCACCTCGATGGAGGAGGGGTAGGGATCGACGCCGTCGGCCATCAGCCGCTGCACCATCTCGTTCTTGCGGTTGCCCAGGCCGAAGGTGGTGTCGGCCTCGACCGGGTCGTCGATGCTGCCCTCGGGAAGGACGATACGCCGGGACTCCAGGAAGGCGCTGACGCCCTCGTAGCGGGGCTTGCCGTCGACGTAGGTCCGGTAGTCCGTCGCGATCTCGAACGGCTCGAAGGGCAGGTCGTGCTCGATGCTGTACCGGCGCAGGAACTCGTCGAACATCTGCTTCCACGCGCGGGCGTGCAGGGATGCGGTGTCGGTCAGGACCCCGTCCAGGTCGAACAGGACGGCGTCGAAGTCCTCGGCCGGGATGGCTGGCACGGTCGGCATGGTGTCTCCGGGGGTGGCGGTGCGGGGGGCGTCGCCACACTACCCACGGGGGGCACGCGGCCCTCCCGTCCCTTCGGGAGCGCCCGCCGCCGGCTCAGCCGGGCTGGTGCTCCGCGCCGGCCTGCAGACGGATGAGGCCCCGGTAGGCCTGGGCGGCCGTCCGGCCCTCGTTGACGACGGCATCGACCTCGGCGCAGATCGGCACCTCGACCCCGTGGGCCTGCGCGATCTCCATCACGCTGCGGGCCGTCTTGACGCCCTCGGCGACCTGGCCCAGGATCTCGACCGCCTCGGCGATGGTGCGGCCCTGGGCCAGCTGCTCGCCGACACGCCGGTTGCGCGACGCCGGGCTCATGCAGGTCGCGATCAGGTCACCCATCCCGGTCAGACCCGCGAAGGTCTGCGGGTCCGCGCCCATCGAGGTGCCCAGCCGGGTGATCTCGGCCAGCCCGCGGGAGACGACCAGCGCGCTGGTGTTCACGCCGACGCCCAGGCCGTCGGCCATGCCCGCCGCGATGGCGATGATGTTCTTCAGCACCCCACCGAGCTCGCAGCCCAGCACGTCGGTGTTGGTGTAGCAGCGGAACCGCAGGTTGCTGAACAGCGGCTGGAGGGATGCGGCGATGCCCAGGTCGGGCGTGGCGATGACCGCGGCGGCCGCCTTGCCCTCCACGATCTCGCCGGCGATGTTGGGTCCGGCCAGCAGCCCGACGGGGTGTCCCGGCAGCAGCTCCGTGAGGATCTCGGTGGGCCGCAGCCTCGTCGACATCTCGAGGCCCTTGGCCAGCGAGATGACCGGCACCCACGGACGCAGGTGCGGTGCGGCGTCGGACAGCACCTGCCGGATGCTCTGCGTCGGGACGCCCACGACCAGGACGTCGGCCTGCGACACCGCCTCCTCCAGGTCCGCGGTCGCCTCCAGGTTGCGGTGCAGCAGGTGGCTGCCCAGGTAGCGGCTGTTGGTCCGCTGGGTGGTGATCTCCTCCGCCGTGTCGCTGTTGCGCGCCCACAGCGTCGTCGGCGTGTTGCCGGCGGCCAGCGATGCGAGCGTGGTGCCCCACGACCCCGACCCCAGCACCGTCACACGTATCGGCCGCGTCATCCCTCACCCCTCGTCGTCGACTGCATGGCTGGTGAGTCTATGGTGCGGCCGTGACCGCCATCCTCCAGGGCATCCGCATCGTCGACCTGACGGCGATCGTCGCGGGCCCCTACGCCACCATGCTGCTGGCCGACCTGGGCGCCGACGTCATCCGCGTCGAGGCACCGGGCGGCGACGGGTACCGCGCGGCCCCGCCGGGCCGGCACCCCGGCATGGGGGCGCCGTTCCTGACCATCAACCGGGGCAAGCGGTCGGTGGGTCTGGACCTGCGCACCGACGGAGGGCGTGAGGTCCTGCACGCCCTGGTGCGCGGCGCCGACGTGGCGGTGCACAACCAGCGGCCGGAGCCCGCCCGGCGGCTGGGCATCGACGCGGCGGCCCTGACCGCCCTGAACTCCCGGCTGGTGCACGCGGTGACGACGGGCTTCGGTGCCGACGGTCCCGACGCGGACCGGCCGGCCTACGACGACATCGTCCAGGCCCGCTCGGGGCTGGCGTCGCTGCTGGCCGACGGCGACGGCGCACCCCGGCTGGCCCCGACGATCCTGGCCGACAAGGTCACCGGGCTGCAGCTGGCCAACGCCGTCCTGGCGGCGCTGCTGCACCGCGAGCGGACCGGTCAGGCGCTGACCGTCGAGGTGCCGATGCTCGAGACGATGGCGGCGTTCCTGATGGCCGAGCACATGGGCGGTCGGGCCTTCGACCCGCCGCTGGGCGACCCGGGCTACAACCGGCTGCTGAGCCCCGGCCGGCGGCCGCACCGGACGGCCGACGGCTGGATCGTTGTGCTGCCCTACACCACGCGGCACTGGCAGGCGTTCCTGGTGCTGGCCGATCTGGGGGGTGAGGGGTGGGAGGACGTCGTCGCCGACCCCGACCAGCGCGCGGCCCGGATCGACGAGCTGTACGCCCTGGTCGGCCGGGTGCTGCCGCGGCGTCCCTCGTCGTGGTGGCTGCGGGCCTGCGCGGAGGTCGACGTCCCTGCGGGGCCCGTCCGGACGCTCGAGGGGCTGCTGGCCGACCCGCACCTGACCGCCGTGGGCATGTTCCCGGTCGTCGAGCACCCGACGGAGGGCCGCGTCAGGCTCCCCCGGTCCCCGGTGCGGTACGGAGGGGTCGCCCCGTCCGCCGCCGGGCCGGCGCCCCGTCCCGCCGCGGACACGCGGCAGGTGCTCAGCGAGCTCGGGCTGGAGGCCGCCGAGGTGGAGGGGTGGATCGCCGCCGGCGACGCGTGGACCGACGACCCGCCCTGACCCCTGCACCCACCCCGGGTCGCACCTATCGCCGACAACGGCACCGGCCACCGTCACCCCACCGCCGGTTCGCCTCCGGTTCCTCCGGGGCGCCGCCTGCGCTGCTCGCCGACCGAGGGCGCCTGCGACGCGATCCCGAGCTGCTCCCGGTCGATGTCGCCACGGGATCTGACACCGCCTGTCGGCAGAAGGTGCGACCCAGACACCAGGCCCCCGCCGGCGACCGGACGGTCGCCAGCCGGCACCACGCGCACACGCTCCCGGCAGGTCAGGCGGCCTTCGCGGCCTTCTTCGCGGCCCGCGTCTGCGCCTTGGACTCCGCCTTCTTCTCGGCCTTGCGCTGTGCGCGGGTCAGGGCCCCCTCGCCGTCCTGCTTGCCCTTCACCGGGCTGATCCGGCGTGCCAGGCCGACCAGGGCACCCCGGATCGCACCGGTCAGGCCCGCCACCGTGCTGCCGGCCCCACCGATGACGGTGCCGACGGTCCCCAGCGCACCCGCGAGCACACCACGGACCAGCTTGAGCAGCAGGCCGATGAGCCCCAGCAACGCCCGGATGACGACGTTGCCGGTGGTCGTCGTCACCGCGTCGGCGACGGCATGGACCGCGGACTCCGCCGACGGCTCGGTGGTGGATCGTGCTGCGGTTTCGGTGGACGTGCGACGGATCTTCACTGCGGGCTCCAGGGACGGGGGTCGGGTCGGTGGTGGAGGCAGACCATAGGCGATACAGCCGACGGACGCGCCGCCCACCGCCCTCTCGACCCACCGCTGGGCGGCCTGCACAGCGCGCTGGACCCAGAGGGTCCCCGTGGACCCGGGCGTGCGGACCTCTGGGCATGACCAGGCCCCAGGTGAACGGCGCCGGGTGGGTCCAGGGGGCGCGCGGCATCATGGCGGCATGAGCGCCTACGAGGTGGCCCTGGAGCTGGCAGAGGCCCACGACCCAGAGCTGGTCGTCGACGGCCAGGTCGACGTCGACGCGATCCGGGAGCGCCGTCGGGTCGCCAGCACCGGCATCGGGGTGATGCTGGACGTCATCCTGAGCCTGGCCGGCGAGGGCCCCGTGCCGCTGCACCGCCTGGATGCCCTGGACCGTGCAGGGCGCCGGGCGGTGGCCGAGGCGATGCGGCGGCTGTGACGCTCAGCCGGTGATCGAACGGCTGAACGGCTCGGTGCCCGGCTCGAGCCGCAGGTCGGCCAGGGCCGGCTCGTTGTCGATGGCGTACCGCAGCGCCAGGTTAAGGTCCGTGACGTTGTTCGACCCGGGGTACAGCAGCGTCTCGACGGTCGAGACGACGCCGAGGGCACGCCCGTCCTCGTCGAGGAAGCCGCTGCCGGAGTCACCGGGGATGCCCGGCGTGATCGTGAACACGTTGTGGTTCCAGCCGCCCGCGTCGGTGCCCAGCGACACCCCACGCTTCGGGCTGGTCTGGCGGATCCCCAGGCGCAGGCCGGAGTTGCCCCACGAGTAGACGTCCTGACCGCTGACCGTGCCGGTCGTGTTCAGGGCGACGGGGCCGCCGAAGTCCGGCACGGAGGGGTTCACGTTGCCCCAGTCGGCGCGGTCCAGCCTGACCAGGCCGAAGTCGTTGTTCATGCAGGTGTTCCGGTCCTTCTCGCCCCTCGCGATCATCGTCAGGGAGGCGTTGTAGGCGACGCTGGCCGGCTTCGTCGCCCCCCGCACCTGGACCGGGTGCCCGACGGGGTAGGCCTGATCGGTGCACTCGTCGGCGTTGCCGGTCGAGGTCGCGCAGTGCCCGGCATAGCCGATCAGCACGTCGGTCAGGTACTCGACGCCACGGACCTCCCGCACCTGCACGAAGACGAAGTTGGAGGTGCACTGCCCCCCCTCGACGATCGTCTGCACACCCGGGTGGATGGTCGCCCGGTCGGCGTCGGCCCACTCCCAGTGGTCATAGACCGGCCCGGGGGCGGCGGTCTGGGCCACCGCCGGCGCGGCGAGCACCGACATGGCGGTCAGCAGGGCGAGGACGAGGGTCAGCTGGCGGGTCATCACAGGGTCCTTGCGTGGAGGGTCGCCCACTGGTTCTCCGTGGACCCCCGCACCTCCTGCCCGACGACCCCGCCGGATCAGTGCTGGTGGTCGGGGCCGTGGCTGTGGTCGACGTCGGTCCGGGCGAACCCTGCCGACGAGGATGCACCCGTGCGGCCATCGTTGACACCGGGGAGGGGGGAGGTGGCCGGACGCTCCGCCAGCTGGGCCACGCGACCCGCCGCGTCGAACGACGCCGTGACGTGGCTGGGGCTGCCGTTGTCGCGGACGCCGCACCAGGTGTAGCCGGCCGCATCCCGGACGCGGGGCTGCCCGGCGGCGCGCAGGGCCTGCTCGACGGTCATGCCGACGCGCAGGCCGTCGGTGGTGTCCGTGGCGCCGACGCCGAAGGTGCACGCGTCCTTGGCGACGCCGACGGCGCGCTCCCACATCTGCAGGTAGGACTCGGGCCCGCGCAGCATGTCGGTGATGATCGCCTCACCCTCCTGGACCCGCAGGTCCTCGACCCAGTCGGGGTACATGCCGTAGTGGGCGACACCGTCGGTGTTGATGTCGTAGGGGGCGCGGGTGCCCGAGGTCTGGGGGTACACCAGCGCGCCGCCCGGGGCCGTGAACGGGTAGTCGACGTCGGCGTCCTCGGCCGGGTTGCGGGGGCCGCCCTGGCCGCCCAGGCCGTTGGTGTCCGCGCCGTAGCCGTAGCCGAAGTAGTAGCGGTCGTCCACCCAGTCCTGGGCCTTGCGCCAGCCCCCGGCGAACCCGCTGGAGCCGCCGGCGTACTGGGTGACGGTGCCGCCCAGGGTGTAGACGCGCTCGTAGATCAGGTCATCGGCCCAGCCGTGGCTGGACATGACGCCGCTGTAGCCCAGCTCCTCCATCACGTCCAGCGCCTGCATGGCGCCCAGCGCCGACATGTGGTCGGGGTCGAACACCAGGCCCCGCGAGGCGATCTCGGTGAGGGCGAACTCGCCCTGCTCGGTCAGGCCGATGGTGTTGCAGTGCGGGCCGTCGGGGTAGACCGGGGCGACGCCGGAGGTGCCGGTCGCGGACAGGATCTGGGCGGCCAGCGGGTCGCGGGCGAGGGGTTCGAACGGCGTGCCCTCGGCCTCGTCGACCAGGTTGGTCTGGGTGCGGTCGCTGCCGTGGGCCCGCTCCTCGGGGCAGGTGTCGAACTTCCAGAAGTGGCCGGTGTCCTCGCGGTTGCCGTTGTTGACGACGATGCCGGTCTGACCGCCGTCGCCCTTCACGCCGGACAGGGCGTTGTCGAACTTGTTGACCAGCTCCATCTGGACGATGCCGAGGTCCTGGATCTCGTCCATCTGCTGGACGATGTCGGCGTTGGTGCACTGGGAGGTGCCCAGGTACTCGCGGCAGTCGAACAGCACCGAGACCTCGATGCCCATGATGAGGGCCAGGCGTCCGGAGTTGATGACCTCGCGGGCCTGGAAGGGGTCGGTGACGATCTGCGCCCAGCCCTCACCGGGACCGCCGGCGCGGGCGTCCAGGTAGTCAACCAGCTCATGCAGCCGCTGGACCTGCAGGCGGACGGAGTCCATCTCGTTGCAGCTGTTGCGCTTGTCCGGCCACAGCTCGCACAGGACGTTGTTCTCGACCATCAGCACGGTCATCATGCGCAGGCCGCCGCGCCAGGCCCGCTCGAGCCAGCGGTGGTAGACCTGCTCGTAGGTCAGCGTCCGCGGGGTCGGGACGGTGAACTCGGGCCACATGACGTCGTCGCCGAAGCTCTCGGGACCGTCGCCCAGCGCGGCCTCCTGGACCTGCCCGCCGAGCAGGGCGTTCTGGGCGCAGTCGCCCATGGCCTCGGTCACGCCGTAGGGGTGCCACGGACGGCCGCAGCGCAGCTCGCCGCCCAGGAACTCGAAGGCCATCAGGTGCAGGTGGCCGTCGATCGTGCCGCGGGTCTCGTCCCACGGGGTCTCGCCGGCCAGGATCGGGCCCTCGACGTTGACGTCGACCTCGGGCCACTCCGCACAGCCGGTCTCGTCGACGCTGCGCAGCGACAGGCGGGCGGCGGGGTCGGTCGCCCCGACCAGCGTGGCGGTGCCGCCGACGATGCCCAGCGCGCGGCCGCTGGCCACGTCCAGGGTGAGGGTGAAGGTGCCGTCGGTGTTGCGGCGGGCACGCCAGTCCGCGGAGGGGCCGGCGGTGCCGGGGACGACCGCACCGGTGTGGGTGTCGACGGTCGGGGCCAGGCCCAGCGGGTCGTCGACGACCGGGCTGGGGGCGTCGTCGCGGACGCTGCGGGGCACGTCGGTGGTCCGCTCGGCGGGGGCGACGTACTCGACGTCGGCCACGAGCCCCTCGGCCTGCTCGGCGGGTCCGCCGGCGGCAGCGACCACGTCGCCCTGCACGTCCAGCAGCAGGTAGCTGCCCAGCGCGGTCGGCTCGAAGTGCAGCGGGCTGGGTGCGGTCGTGGTGTAGGCGTCACCGTCGCGGCCCAGGACCACCCCCGAGGCGTCGGCCAGCTCGTAGCAGCCCAGCGCCATCGCGTAGGCGTCCTCCGGGGTCTCACGACGGTCCACGTCCGGGTCGGCGAGGTGCTCGACGGTGGCCAGCTCCTCGGCCGCACCGGCGTGCGGCAGGGCGTCGGCGAAGGGGATCGCGGTCATCGATGCGGCCACGAGGGCGGCGACGAGCAGACGCGAGGACGAGGACAGCTGCATGACGGCTCCGTGCCCGTCAGGTCGGCTGCTGGCGACGGGTCATCATCTGGTTCGTCATCGAGGCGACACATTCCTGCCGACCATCTCCACTTCTTGGATGGTGAGCCCGGGCCCTTCCAAGGGCCGGTCGCGTGGGCGTAGGATCGCCGTGCTGCCAGAGATGCTGGCCGAGAAGGGAGCGCCATGTCCTACTCCGTCACGTGCGCCGACTCGGGGGCCGACTGCCCCGGGCAGTTCACCACCGAGACCAAGGAGGAGCTGATGCAGCACCTCCAGGTCCATGTCGAGGCGAGCCACCCGGGCCTGGAGATGACCCAGGACCAGATCGACGGCCTGGTCAGGTCCGGCTGACCACCCCCTCCGGGTGTGTCGGATCCTCCCGTTGCGGCGGCGAGGCGATCCGACACACCGCCGAGGACAGGTCGGGGGATGCACGGCGCCGCGCCGGCGGGTCGTCGTCGCGGCAGCATGGGCGTCATGAGCATCGACGCCGACCGTGCCCGTGACCTGCTGGACGCCCTGGACATCCTGAGCCGGCACCGGGGTGTCGAGCCGGCCGCCTACCGCGCGGTCCACGCCGCGGCGACCGCGGCGATCGAGCGCCTGCACGCCGACCTGCTGGACCCGCGCAGCGGCGACTTCGACAGCGGGATCGAGGTGCACACGGGGCTGGCCCGGCGCCTGCGGGCCCTGCCGGTCCCCACCAGGGGACAGACCTCCGGCGGCGGCTCGGCGGTCGACC
>JBFKGB010000090.1:0-10348 GCA_041633535.1 Euzebya sp.
GGCGGTCGGCAACAGCGGGGCCTCCCACCTGCTGCACATACGGGCCATCACCGATGCCGTGGCCGGGGGAGCACACGCCTACCACATGGGCGAGAGTGCGCCCGGCAGCGGCCTGGCCCGCTTCAAGGCCGGGTTCGGTGCGGCGGCCACCCCCTACCCCGACATCCGCCTGGAGCGACTGCCGCTGACGGTCGCCGACGCGCGCCTGCGGCATGGGGTCCGACGGGTGCTGGGGGTCAGCAATGCGTCGTGACCGCGACAGGGTCGGTCCGCCGCTGCTGTCGCTGGTGGTCAGCCTGGCGCTGCTGGCCTCGACAGCGGTGATCGGCTACGAGGACGTGACGCAGCTGGCGGCGACCTACTACCGCCGCCCGGTCGGCGACTGGAAGATGGTCTTCAGCGACGAGTTCCGCGGCAGCGAGCTCTCCACCCGGCGCTGGACCACCTGCTACTGGTGGGACGTCGACGGGTGCTCGAACGAGGGCAACAACGAGCTGCAGTGGTACCTGCCCGGTCAGGTCGCGATGTCCGACGGCGACGCGGTCCTGCAGGCGCGGGCCGAGCCGGTCACCCTCGCGGACGGGCGCGTCTTCCCCTACCGCAGCGGCATGATCACGACCGGGCGGGACACCTCCGACCTGTCCGCGCCCCCTCGCTTCACGTTCACCTACGGCCACCTTGAGGTCAGGGCCCGGCTGCCCGCCGGACGTGGGCTGTGGCCGGCCATCTGGCTGCTCCCGGCCGACCACATCTCGCGACCCGAGATCGACGTGATGGAGATGCTCGGCGACAGCCCCTGGCTGCTGCGGATGCACGTCCACTACGTCGACGGTGACGGGAACCGGGCCTCCCTGGGGCAGAACCGGCAGGGCCCGAACCTGTCGAGGGGCTTCCACACCTACGGGCTGACGTGGACACCGACCGAGCTGATCTTCTGGCGCGACGGCATCAGGCAGTGGCGGGTCACCGAGCCCGACGCGATCCCGCACGAGCCGATGTACCTGCTGATCAACCTGGCCGTCGGCGGGGACTGGCCCGGGCCGCCCGCCCGCGGCAGCCTGCCGGCCGACATGGCCGTGGAGTACGTCCGGATCTGGCAGAAGGACCCGCCGTGATCCAGCGCCTGCGTCGGCTGGCCGCCGACCCGCTGACCGGCAACGGCTACCTGCTGGTGTCCTCCTCGGCGCTGACGTCGGCCCTGGGGATGGTCTTCTGGGCGGTCGCAGCCCGCGCCTACCCGGCCGCCGGCGTCGGGATCGCCTCGGCCCTGATCGCCGCGCTGTCCGTGCTCGGCACCATCGCCCAGCTGAACCTGCTGAACGCCCTGAACCGCTTCCTGCCGGTGGCGGGAGGACGGGCCCGACGGCTGGTGGTGTCGGCCTACGGGGCAGCGGCGCTGGCCGGCATCGCCGTCGGGGCCGTGTTCGTGCTGGGCGTCAGCAGCTTCAGCCCCGAGCTGGCCGACGCGTTGGCCGGTGGTCGGGCCTGGCTGTGGTTCCCGCTGGTCGTGGCCCTCTGGACGGTCTTCGTGCTGCAGGACGGGGCGCTGGCGGGCCTGCGTGCCGGCCGGGTCGTGCTGGGCTCGAACGCGGTCTACGCGGTCCTCAAGATCGTGCTGCTGCTGCTGCTCGTCGGGCGCGCACCACAGACCGGGATCTTCTGGGCCTGGACGCTGGGGACGGTCCCGGTGGTCGTGGTCGTCACCGTCATGGTCCTGCGACGGGCGGCCGTCGTCCCGCCCGGCAGCAGCGCGCAGCCGGTCCGGATCACGCCGGCGTCGGTCGGCCGGTTCGTGGCGGCCGACTACACCGCCTCGATGGTGTGGACCGTCACCCACGGGATCCTGCCGGTGATCCTGCTCGGACTGCTGGGAGCGACCAGGACCGCCTACTTCGCCCTGGCCTGGGCCGTCGCCTACGTCCTGCAGCTCGTCAGCCGGGGCATGAGCATGTCGCTGCTGACCGAGGCGTCGGCGGACCCGGGCGATCTGGGGCGCCTGAGCTGGCGCAGCCTCACCTCGACCCTCCCGCTGCTGGTCGCCGGGGTCGTCGGGATCGTCCTGACCGCTCCGTTGCTGCTGCGCATCTTCGGACAGGGCTACGCGGCAGGGGCCAGCGGGCTGCTGCGGCTGCTGGCGCTGGCCGCGCTGCCCGGCCTGGTCGTCACCGTCCAGGCCGCGGTCCTGCGCGTGCAGCACCGCTACCGCGCCCAGGTGCTGCTGGCCCTGGCCCTGGCGGTGCCCGTCCTGGTGGGCCTGGGCCCGGCGACACGGCAGTGGGGGCTGGACGGTGTCGGCTGGCTGTGGCTGGGGGTCCACGTCGTCGTGGCGCTGGCGGTCCTGCTGCTGGACCTGGGTCGCCTGTGGGTCGGTGTCCTGCCGCAGCGGCTGGTCGGTCTGGTCGCGGGCCTGCGCGCGGTCCGTCGACCCTGCCTGCGCCGCCGGTCGCTGCGCTGGGCCGCGCCGGTGCTGGCCCACCTGCGTCGCAACGGCGTCATCGCCCGTGGGTGGACGGTCGAGCCAGGACCCGTGGGACGCAGCGACGTCACGATGCTGTGGGTCCGCGACGGCGAGCGTGTCACCGCGGTGCTGAAGCTCGCGCGGTCGCTGCGTGGCCGCGAGGCGCTGGAGGCCGGCGCCTCCCGGATCCTGCAGTGGCACGAGGCGACCGGCGGACTTGACCTGCCCCTGCGCGTCCCCCGCGTCATCGACCTGGGGACCCTCGACGGGATGGGCTATGAGCTGGAGAGCCATGTCAGCGGGGTCGTGGCGACCGACGAGCCGGACCGCCGGGGCGTGGTGACCCGGGCGGTGGGAGTCGGCACCGCGATCGCCGCCGCCACCGGGCACGCCGTCGGACCGGACACGATGCGGGCGTGGGTGCAGGGCCCGCTGGACGTGGTGCGCTGGTCGCTGGTCGAGGTGGGCCGGTGGGACCTCGAGGCGGCGCTGGAGTCGATGGGCGCCGAGCTGGAGGCGGCCCTGACCGCTGCGGAGCCGCGTGCGGCGTTCACACACGGCGACCTGTGGCTGGGCAACGTGCTGCTGGACGCCACCCACCCGCTGGGCCTCATCGACTGGGAGGCCGCCGACCCCCACGGGCTGCCCCAGGTCGACGTCGTGACCACCCTCGTCACCTCACGGGCCGAGGTGCGCGGCAGGGAGCTGGGCCATGAGATCACCAGCCTGCTGGACGACCCGGACTGGGCGCAGTGGGAGGTCGAGCTGCTGGAACGCGGCGGGGTCGCCGTCGGTGGCGACGTCCCGCCCCGGGGACACCTGGACGATGCGGTGGCCCTGCGGCTGGCGTGGCTGCACATGGTCGCCGCAACCATGGTGAAGTCCGAGCGCTACCAGCCGGGCACGCCCTGGTACGCCCGCAACGTCGAGCCCGTGCTGATGAGGGAGGCGAGGGATGTCGGCGATCGTTCGGCCTGAGCCACAGGCGCAGGGGACCGAGCCGGGGGGATCCGTGCCGGACAGCAAGGTCGTGGATGCCGGGGACCGGACCGGACACGACCTCGTCATCGACCTGACCACGGCGACCGAGGACGACACCGCCGTCGTGCGGCGGTCTGCGCTGAGACGTCACCTCGTGCCGGCGCTGTGCCTGCTGACCGCCCTGGCGCTGTGGACGACGGGCCTGGTCGGCGGCGTCAGCTGGCGGGACATGACCGACGTCGGGCTGGTCTCGGTCCTCCCGGTCGTCTGCCTGCTGGGGCTGGCCGTGCTCGTCGTGGGCTTCGTGGCCTCCCTGGCCCCGACCGTCGCCCCCCGCTGGTGGCAGGCGCACGTCGCGGTCCTCATCCTGCTGCTGCACGGCACGCCGACCCTGCTGTACGGGACCCTGCGCTACGCCTGGGCGTGGAAGCACTTGGGGATCGTCGACTACATCAGCCGCAACGGTGCGGTCGACACCACCGCCGCGGACCTGGCCGTCTACCACGGCTGGCCCGGGTTCTTCACCCTGAACGCCATGCTCGCGGAGTCCACCGGCGTGACCGACCTGTCCGGCGTCGCGTCGTGGTGGCCTGTCCTGGTGAACCTGGCCATCGTCCCGGCGGTGGCCCTGATCGCCCGTGGGCTGACCGAGGACCGGCGTGTCGTCGCCGTCACCTGCTGGGTGTACGTGCTGACGGCATGGGTGGGGCAGGACTACTTCGCCCCACAGGCGCTGGCCTTCCTGCTGTACCTGGTGCTGGTCGGCATCGGGCTGCGGCTGCTGGGCATGCGTCGTCCCACGGTGCCCGCCGCCACCCGGGACCTCCTGGCGCAGGGACGACGCGGCGGTGTCCGCCGGCTGACCGGTCGTCTGGGCACGGTGGTGGCGACCGGCTGGCACCGGCTGGGCCGGCAGCTGTCACGGCTGTGGCGTGGCTGGCACCTGCACCGGCCGGTCGTCCCCGGTGTCGCCGTGCTGCTCGTCGTGGCCATCGCCTCCAGCCACCAGCTGACACCGGCGATGGTCGTCATCACCTTCACCGTGCTGCTGGCCACCGGGTACGCGGGGACGGTCTGGCTGCCGATCGGCGGGGTCGTCGCTGCGGTGGGCTGGGCGCTGCTGTTCGCCTGGCCGGTCCTGGTCGACAACTCCTCAGAGGTCGCCGCGGTCGGGCGCGTCGGGTCGAACGTCGCCGGCACGCTCACCGACCTCGACGTGGTCAGCCCGGGGCATGCCCTGGTCTCGTTGGTGTCGCGGGGCCTGACGGTCGCAGTCGCGGGCCTGGCCGTCGCCGGGTTCCTGCGGGCCTGGTCACGCGGTCGGTGGCACGGCGCCGCGCTGGCGCTCGTCGTCTCACCGGTGCTGCTGATCGCGCTCAGCGCCTACGGCGACGAGATCCTGTTCCGGATCTACCTCTTCGGCCTGCCCGCCTCGGCCTTCCTGGCCGCCACGCTGCTGGTGTCGGACCGCGGGGACCGCATGGCGGCGCTCCTGGTCACCGCGGTCAGCGCCCTGCTGGTCCCGGCCTTCCTGCTGGCCTACCTGGGCAACGAGCGCGTGTACGCCTTCAGCCCCGAGGAGGTGCAGCTCGCCACCGCGCTGTACGACAGCGCCCCGCCGGGGTCCCTGCTGGTGGAGGGGACACGCAACTACCCGACGCAGTCCCGACGGTACGACACGTTCCGGTACGTCCCGATCGACCGCGAGGAACCGGCCACCCGGCAGCGGATCGTCGCCGACCCGGTCGGTGAGCTGGCCCGCTGGCTCGACAACCCGCAGCACACCGGCAGCTACCTGCTGCTGACCCGCAGCATGCGCAACGACGCCGACGTGCTGGGCACGATGCCGGCCGGCGGCCTGGCACACATCGAGGCCGAGCTGGCGGCGTCGCCACGCTTCACCGAGGTGGCCCGCAACCGCGACGGCGTGGTCTTCGTGCTGACCGCCGACGTCGCGGTCACCCCGCCGATCGTGCTGCCGCCGGTGGAGGGACGGGGATGAGGGCCCAGGTCGCCGTCCGCCGCCGTGCGCTGCTGGCCGTCGCCAGCGCGGCACTGGTGGTGTGGTCCCTGACCCTCCCCCTCCCACCCGTCGCCAGGCTGCTGGTCGTCGGCGGGTTCCTGGTGTCCGGCCCCGGCCTGGTCCTGGTCGTCGGCGAGGACGTCCGCGCGCTGGGCCCCGTCGTGGTCGTGGCGGCGTCGGTGGCCGTCGATGTCCTGGTCTCGCAGGCCGTGCTGTACACGGGGCGGTGGTCGGGGACGGGGGCGCTGCTGGTGCTGGTCGGGCTGGTCCTGGTGCTGGGGACCGCCCGGTTCGCGCTGGCCCACCGGCGCATCCTGCGCACGGCCAGGGCACGGGCTGACTGGTCGACCACCCTCACGAGCCCGCCCGTACACGTCCGGTGAGCCGGATCTGACGGTACGGTTCACCGCGCACCCCCGTCCCACGACCTCCGGCGAGACCATGCGCATCCTTGTGACCGGCGGGGCCGGCTTCATCGGCTCCAACTTCATCCGCTACGCCATGCAGCACGACCCTGACGTGCGGATCACCAACTTCGACAAGCTGACCTACGCGGGAAACCCCGCGAACCTGACCGACATCGCCGAGGGCGATGCCACGAAGGACCGGTACAGCTTCGTCAAGGGCGACATCTGCGACGGTGCGCACCTGGCGGAGGTGCTGCCCGGGCACGACGCGGTGGTCAACTTCGCCGCCGAGTCCCACGTCGACCGGTCCATCACCGGTGGCGCGGAGTTCATGGTCGCCAACGTCGTCGGTGCCCAGACGATCTTCGACGCCGCACGCAAGGCCGAGATCGAGCGGTTCCTGCACATCTCCACCGACGAGGTGTACGGCTCCATCGAGGAGCCCGGGTCCTTCGTCGAGGGCGACGCCCTCGAGCCCAACTCGCCCTACTCGGTGTCCAAGGCCGCCGCGGACCTGCTGGCCCGCTCCTACGGCGTCACCTACGACTACCCGATCACCGTCACACGGACGGCGAACAACTTCGGCCCCTTCCACTACCCCGAGAAGGTCATCCCGCTGTTCGTCAGCAACCTGATCGACGGGAAGAACGTGCCGCTGTACGGCGAGGGCGCCAACGTCCGTGACTGGACCTACGTCATCGACAACGCCGCCGCACAGTGGCTGGTCCTGACAGAGGGCGTCGCCGGCGAGGTCTACAACGTCGGCGCGGGCAACGAGATCACCAACAAGGAGCTCACCTACGCGCTGCTGGAGCGCTTCGGCCTGACCGGCGAGGCCGCCGACGCCCGCATCGAGCACGTCGCCGACCGTCCCGGCCACGACCTGCGCTACAGCGTGGACACGACCAAGATCCGTGCGCTGGGCTGGACCCCCGACCACTCCTTCGAGGAGGCGCTGGACGCCACCATCGCGTGGTACCGCGACAACGAGGCGTGGTGGCGTCCGCTCAAGGAGGCCGGCGCGTCGGACCGTCGCGGTCTGGTCGCAACCGAGGGCAGGTAGCGATGAAGGTCCTCATCACCGGGGCCGCCGGGCAGCTCGGCGTCGACCTGCAGCACGTCTTCGCCGCGGCCGGCGACGACGTCGTGGCGCTGGACCGTGCGGCGCTGGACATCACCGACCGCAAGGGCGTGCTCGCCGCGCTCGAGCACCACCGTCCCGACGTGGTGCTGCACAGCGCGGCGTACACCAAGGTGGACGCCTGCGAGACCGAGACCGAGACCGCCTGGTCGGTCAACACGACCGGGACCTGGTACCTGGCGCAGGCGGCCGACCAGGTCGGCGCCGAGATGGTCAGCCTGTCCAGCGACTACGTCTTCGACGGCACGCTGGGGCGCCCCTACACCGAGTTCGACCCTGTCGGCCCCCGCTCCGTCTACGGACGGACCAAGGAGGCGGCCGAGCAGAAGGTCCGCGAGGCCCTGCCCCGCCACTACATCGTCCGCACGTCATGGGTCCACGGCGTGCACGGCGCCAACTTCGCCCGCACGATGCTGCGGCTGGGTCGCGAGCGCGGTGCCGTCAGCGTCGTCGACGACCAGACCGGGTCGCCCACCTTCACGCCCGACCTGGCGGCACAGATCCGCCAGCTGCTGCACACCGGGCTGTACGGCACCTACCACGTGACCAACACCGGCCACTGCACCTGGTTCGAGTTCGCCCGCGCCATCTTCGACATGGCCGGCGTGTCGGTCGACCTGACCCCCACCGACACCGCATCCTTCGGTGCCCCGGCGCACCGTCCCCAGTACTCCGTCCTGGACAACCTGATGACCCGCCAGATCGGGCTGGACACGATGCCCGTGTGGGAGGAGTCCCTGGAGCGGATGCTCGCGGACCTGCCTGCGGACCCCGCGTAGCCCGGGTGGCCGACCCCGCTGTGACGACCGGCGTCGTCATCGTCAACCACAACACGCGTGCGGACCTGCTGGTCTGCCTCGACAGCCTGGCCGGTGCCGGTGCGGACCGTGTCGTGGTGGTGGACTCCGGGTCCAGCGACGGCTCGCTGCAGGCCGTCGAGGAGCGGCACCCGGAGGTGCTGCGCCTGGCGCTGCCCAACCTGGGGTTCGGTCGTGGGGCCAACGCCGGGGTGGCACGGCTGCAGCAGGACGGTCCGCTGTCGGCCGTCGTCATCGCCAACGCCGACACCGTGTTCACCGACGGGTCCGTCCGGGCCCTGGGCCGGTACCTGGCCGACCACCCCGACGTCGGCGTCGCCGGTCCGAAGGTCGTCTTCCCCGACGGCCGCATCCAGCTGTCGGCACGGTCCTTCCCCGACATCCCCACCGCCATCGGTCACGCCCTGCTCGGGCTGGTGAAGCCCGACAACCGCTGGACGCGCCGCTACCGCCTGACCGACTGGGACCACACCAGCGAGCGTGACGTCGACTGGCTGTCCGGCTGCTGCATCGCCGTGGACACCGCCGCGTTCGACAGCGTCGGCGGGTTCGACCCCGCCTACTTCATGTTCGTGGAGGACGTGGACCTGTGCTGGCGGCTCAGCACCGACGGGTGGCGTGTGGTCTTCGCTCCGGTCACCGAGGTGGTGCACGCCATCGGCGCCTCGGTGGGTCGACGCCGGACCCGGATGGTCTGGGAGCACGCCCGGTCGCTGGACCGCTTCTTCGCCCGCCGCTACCGGGTGGGGCTGGCCACCCGCGTGCTGATCCGCCTGGGCCTGCTGGGCTGGGCCGCCTCGGTCATCACGTGGTCGGGCATCAAGGGCCGCACCCACGGCCAGGCCGCCTGACCCGGCACCCACGGCCAGGCCGCCTGACGCGGCACGCACGGGTCGCCGGGTACGGGGCGTCCATTGGTGGGGTTGTCGCAGCCTGGATGAACGGGTCAAGATCTGACCCTGTACGCCGATGTACCTCTTGAGTCACACTAGTTGACACGTGCAACACCCCTTCCCCATCATGAACCACATCTCCTCCCGCCGACGCCGTCCGCTCCTCGTGGTCGTCCTGGCCCTCGTGCTGTCCCTGGTCGGCATCCCCGCCGCGACCGCCGGTCAGGGCGCGCCCCCGACGACCGACCTGACGGGCTACACCGACACGGCCGCCGACCAGGCACCGCCGTCCTTCCAGCAGGGGTGCCTCCCCGCGGGCGGGCAGGCGATCGCCGACCCCGAGATCCCCGACGGTGACTTCGTGGTCGTCGGTGGCGGCTGGGGCCATGGCGCGGGCATGAGCCAGTACGGCGCCCAGGGAGCCGGCCGGCTGGGCTGCAGCGCCGAGCAGATCCTGACGACCTACTTCCCCGGCACCGCCCTCGGCACCGTCGCCATGCCCGAGCGGGTCGTCATCGGCCTGGGGACGGGGGTCACCAGCACCCGGATCACCGCCGAGGCCGGCACCATCCCGTGGGAGCTGTGCCACTACCAGACCGGCGAGTGCACCGACATCGGTGCCCAGCAGGCACCCGGCGCCGTGTGGACCGTCACGATCCTGTCCGACGCGCGCTACCGGATCACCGACGCCAGCGGCGCGCTGGTGTTCGAGGGGGGCAGCTTCGAGCTGAACCTGCGGGCGCTGCTGAGCCCGACGACCGACGTCGACCGACGGGTCGGGGTCAGCACGACGGGCCACACCTACCGCTGGGGCGTCCTGCAGATCGACTCGGTGCAGAGCGCGGCGTCCGACGCCTTCCTCACCATCGACATCCCCAGCATGGACCTGTACCTGCGTGGCCTGGCCGAGGTCCCCGCCAGCTGGCCCGCCGGCACGCTGCAGGCGCAGGCGATCTCGGGCCGGTCCTACGCGACCAACCGCATCACCCGCCTGGGGATCCGCGAGTCGTGCCGCTGCAACCTGCTGTCCACGCCCGCGGACCAGAACTACGAGGGCTACGACTACGAGTCCGCCGACGCCCGCGGCGGCGGCAGCTGGCGGGCGGCCGTCGAGGCGACATCGGCCACGGTCCTGCTGGCCGACGGCGCGATCGCCGAGACCTTCTACTCCTCCAGCCACGGTGGCCACAGCGAGTCCTCCGCCTTCGTGTTCGGCGGCGCGCTGTCCTACGTGCAGCCGGTCGACGACTCGCGCTGGGACCTGGCCAGCTCCAACCCCCTGCGCCGCTGGACCAAGCCCGTCAGCGCCGCCGACCTGGGCGCTGCCGCGGGCGTGGGCACGGCGACCGCCGTCGAGCTGCTCGAGCCGCGCGGCGCCGCTGGTCGGGTCGGCAACCCCGCCCGTGGCTGGGGAGGGGTCCGCATCACCGGCACCTCCGGCAGCGCGGTGCTGTCCGGCGACCAGGTGAAGTCCCGGCTGGCGCTGCGCTCGACCCTGTTCGACATCCGCGTGCCCGGCGGGCAGTCGCCGGCCCCTGGCCCCCAGCCCCAGCCCGAGCCCGAGCCGACGTCGCCCCCGCCGGCGGACACGCTGCGGCGTCTGTCGGGCAGCGACCGGATCGGCACC
>JBFKGB010000091.1:0-10253 GCA_041633535.1 Euzebya sp.
ATGGACACCTGACGCTCCTACTATGGACGTCGTTGACTACCCGTCGTCTGTGGCCCGTGCTGGTACTGGCCGCGCTGCTCAGCGTGGCGCACGGCCTTGCCACGCCTGCCTTCTGGCCGGTGGACGAGACGTCGCACGTCGCCTACGCCGACCACCTGGTGCGGAACCTGGAGCTGCCGCGGATCGACGACCCGATCCCGGCCGACCTGCCCTACCCGGGCCTGTCCGAGCGGCTGACCTGGGAGCGTGACCAGCTGCGCGACGGGCGTCAGGACATCTGGACGTCCAACCACCCACCCCTCCCCTACGTGGTGCAGGGCGTCGCGCTGGTCGTGGGGGACACGCTGGGTGGCGGCACGCTCGCGCTGCTGCTGGCCCGGCTGACGTCGGTGCCCTGGCTGCTGCTCGGCGTGTGGGCGACCATGCAGCTGGCCTTCCTGCTGGCGCCGCGCAGCGTCCCCGGAGGCCATGACCGGCTGCAGCCCGAGGACGTCGCGGTCGCCGCCGGCACGATCGTCGCGGTCACGGGCACCCTGTCCCACCTGGGCGGTCTGGTGTTCAACGACGTGCCGGCCTTCGCCATGTCGACGCTGTGCCTGTACCTGGGCGCACGCGTGGCCTTCGCCGGTCTGGACCCGCGTCGGCTGACCCAGCTGGGGCTGCTGGCCGGCGCCGCCTCGCTGACCCGCATCAGCTGTCTGCCCGCCGTCGGCGTGATGGTGCTGCTGGCCGCGTACGGGTGGTGGCGCGACCCGGCCGCGCTACGGGTGCCGGGACGGGCGCGAGCGGTGGCCGTCGGCGCCGCCGCGATGGTCCCGGCCGCCGCCTTCTGGCTGCGCAACATCGTGCTGTACGGCGACATGACCGCCGCCGGGGAGCTGCTGCAGAAGTTCGACCGTGACGTCAACGCCCCGGTCCTGTCGCTGCTGACCGACCGGTTCTTCTGGCTGCGGCTGTGGAACCGCATGCTCGAGGACCTGACCACCGGCCACTGGGCCGTCGGGCTGCGCGCCGCCCTGACCGAGATCGTGCTGATCGCCGTCCTGGTGGGCCTGGGGTTCGCCGTGTGGGGCTGGGTCCGTGCCGGCCGTCCGCTGGTGCTGACCGACGACCGGGGATCGGTCGACCTGACCCTGGTGGCCGACGACCGCCGGTTGTCCTGGCATGGTCTGGTGGCCGCCCTGCGCGGGCGCCCACGGCGGGTGGTGTGGCTGCTCGGCTCGCTGCTGCCGCTGAGCCTGCTGGCCTCGACTGTGCAGTTCCACGCCGTCGGCGGGTCGCTGCACGGCCGCTACGTCCTGGGCGGGCACTCCCTGGTCGCGACGGCCATGGTGCTGCTGCTGGCGTCAATGCCGAGGATCGGACGATGGACCGCCGTCGTCGTGGCCGTCCCGCTGTTCGTGGTGGACGTCGCACTGGTGCAGGCGCTGCTGCGCTACCGGTCCGAGACCTGGGCCCGTGAGGGCATCACGCTGGACCTGCCCCTGCTGGCAGGCGCGTGGACCGGACCGCTGGTGATGCTGGTGCTGGTGGCCGCCGGCGTGGCGCTGACCGCGGTCGTCGCCGGGCACCGGCGGGGCGGCCGGACAGAGCAGGGCAGCACCGTCACCCCGGCCGCGTCGTCGAGGCACCACGCGCCCACCGCCGTCAGCGGGTAGGTCACGCCCCAGGGGACCCACCACCCCTCGACGCACCCTGGAGCAGACGCGTACCAGCCACTACGGATACGCCCCAGGGACCACTAGCCCCCCTCGGCGCACCCTGGACCAGACGCGTGCCCGCCACCACGGATACGCCCCAGGAGGGACGACCACCACCCCTCGACGCACCCTGGAGCAGACGCGTACCCACCACCACGGATACGCCCCAGGGGCCGGTCCCACCGTCACACACCCCATGGAGGTCACGGTGGGTAGGGCTCAGGAGCACGTTCCGTCGTGTACTCTCCGCCGCCCGTTCGGACGTCCCCCCCGCCGTCGGCATCACCCACCGACAGCGAAGGACGTTCCTGTGCGCATCAACCTGCTACTCATCATGATCCTGTGCCTGCTGGCATCCGCATGCGGCGGTGCCGAGCCGACGTCGGACAGCACCTCCGACAGCACCGGGGACATCAGCACGGACGCCGGCGCGGACACCGCGTCGGACGCTGACGACGACGCGGCGACCACGCAGACCGGGTTCTGCACCCCCCTGATCGACCTGTCGGATCTGGTGGGCGACGTGCTCGAGGCCGAGCCGGGCAGCGAGCAGGAGGTCGACGCCATCGAGCTGATGGGCCAGACCGTCCTCGCCCTCCGGGACGCCGGCGCCCCGGCCGAGGTCGTCGCGGCAGCCGAGGCCGTCCACGCGCAGTACGCCGAACCCCTCAACAGCGACGGCGAGCCGGACCAGACCGTCCTCGACGAGGCCTACGACACGCTGCGTCCCTACATCGAGGACTGCGGCTTCGGCCCTGAGCCGGACGCCGACGTCGCGATCGACCAGGTCGACCGGCCCGAGGACGCCGTGTGCGTGGCGGCCCTGGACATCCAGGCCGCGACCGCCACCTTCGTGCAGGCCGAGCAGGGGTCCGTCGCCGAGCAGGACGCGGTGGCCGAGATCGAACAGGCCGCCTTCGCGCTGGCCGACGCCGCCGCGGACCTGTACCCCGACGCGGTCGAGTCGGGCTTCGCGGTGTTCGAGGGGGCGCAGCGCTTCGTCGAGACCGGGGAGCTCCAGGACGACGCCGCTGCGGGCGCACCACTGGCGGACCTGATCGCGCGCTGCAGCTGAGCTGAGCCGCGCAGGGCCGGACTCGGTGAACCGGGTCCGGCCCGTCGCGTCGGGCCGTCGGCTACTGGCGGACGACGTCCAGCTCGACGTTGCCCTCCTCGTCGGTGACCGTGGCGTCGATCGTCCACGTGTCGCCGGCATCGCCGTCCACGGCCGTGCAGCCGAGCACGTCACCGGGTGCGGGGACCTCGGTGACCTCGTCGCACTCGACGTCCCACGGCGCCCCCTCAGGGGCCTGGACGTCCAGTTGCGAGGCGATGGCGTCGGTGAACGCTGCCGTGTCGGGCTCCGCCGCGCCGCTGCAGGCAGCGAGGACGGCGGGGAGGAGGATGGCGACCGCGGTCGCACGGATGGTTGGCAAGGGTTGTCCTTGGTGGTGTCGGCGTCCCTCGGCCGGGGCCCCGGTCGAAGCGCGGGCACGGTACACGACGGTGCCGGCTCCCCGTCCGTTGCCTCGCGCCCGTGGCCGGGAAGGGTTGCAGCCATGAAGGAACCCACGCTGCCCCGCATCCCGCTGCTCGACGAGTTCAAGGAGTTCGCGCTCCGCGGGAGCGTCGTCGACCTCGCCGTCGGTGTCGTCATCGGCGCGGCGTTCAACGCAGTGGTGCAGAGCTTCGCCAACGACGTGCTGCTGAACCTGGTCGCCGCGGTCTTCGGGCGTCCCGACTTCAGCGAGCTGTCATGGACCCTCAACAACGCCCAGATCGGCTACGGCAACTTCCTGACGGCGCTGGTCAACCTGGCGATCGTCGCGGTCGGGATCTTCCTGGTCGTCCGCATGCTCAACCGGCTGCGTCGTCCCAGCGATCCGGGGGTGCCCGAGCCGCCGACGACCCGGACCTGCCCCTTCTGCCTGACCGTGCTGGGCCGCGAGGCGACACGGTGCTCGGCGTGCACCTCCCACCTGGAGCCGGTGGGGCCGCCCTCCGCCTGAGGCCCTACAGCGGCCGGCGGGGCGTCGTGACCCCGATGACCGGCTCCTCCGGGCTGCCGGCGTAGGTCTCGCCGACGTTGTCGGCCGTCGGCAGCAGCACGACGATGCGCTGCTCGGCCACGATCTCGGTCAGCGGTGCGGTCGTGTGGGCGTTGTCGGAGTCCACGATGAACAGCAGGTGCAGCCCGTGGGTGCCGATCGAGCCCTGGTAGAAGCGCGCGGTGTTCAGGTCGACGTCCTGGCCCGTCCAGTGCTCACGCGGCATGGTCCGGGTCGAGCCGTCGGGGTCGGTCACCGTGTACGTCTCGTACCGTGCGTCACCGCTGCCCTCGTCCAGGTTGCGGCGGTGCAGGTGCGGGCCAGGGTTGGACCCGGTGCCGTCGTCGAACGTCGCGTCGTCCCGGTAGTACGGGGTGGCGACGACGCCGTGGGCCGCAGCGCCCGGGTTGGGCTCCTCGACGTGGAAGCGGCTGACCAGGGTGCCGTTGGGACCCGTGACCTGCTCCCACTGCAGCAGCTGGTTGACGCCGGAGAACCGCGGGTCGGTGGTGTCGACGTCGTTGTTCAGGCAGGCCCCGTCGGGGGCGCAGCCGCCGGTGGAGCTGCGGGGGTTGCCGACCCTGACCTCGCCGGCGGCGATGCCGAGGTCCTTCAGCCCCTCGTCCTGCAGCAGCACCCCGTCTGAGCCGACGTACATCCGCGAGTTGCCCAGCCGGTCGTCGTTGACCCCGTCGATGGCGACACCGTCGGGCACCTGGGGGTTGAAGTAGGTGTCGACCGCGCCGGCGTTGTAGTCCCACTGGGTGTAGATGCCGTCCAGCGGTGTGATCGGGTGGACCCGCAGGAAGTTCCGCTGCCGCATCTCGTCGCGGTAGAAGACCTCGCGCCGCACGACGTTGGTGCCGCTGTCGGCGCCCCAGGTCTCGCGGATGACGCGGACCGCGCCGGCCCGCTCGCCCATCAGGATGGAGGAGCCACCCCAGTTGTTCTCCTCCTCCTCGTACCCGCAGCACGGCGTCTCGCCGCCGGGCCGCTGCTGGAAGGCGCGGGCCTTCCACTGGTCGACCAGGTCGGGCCCGTAGTTGCTGCCGTCGTCGGTCGCCGACACCCGCCAGTCCGTCATCAGCCAACGGCCGTCGTAGCGGTAGCGGTAGCGGTCGGTGGTGATCGTGGCGCCGTCACGCGGGCGGCGCTGGCGAGGCGCGTCGGTGATGCAGACGCCGTCGGCGTCCAGGTAGGCACCCTCCGGGGCGGCGCCGTAGTTGTCGTAGGAGGACTCGCTGAAGACGTACTCGTCGGCATCCGCGTCCCGCTCGTAGCGGACGTAGCCGTTCGTGGCGTCGAAGGCCGGCGAGACCTTGCCGCTGCCGTCGGCCAACATCAGGTAGACGTAGCCCAGCGTGGTACCGGTGTCGGTGTCGGTCACGGCGACCTCGCGGGCCTGGGCGACCCCGGCCGGCAGGCCCACCTGCGACTCGGCGCGGGGGCCGGCGTCGCGGGCCATGAAGACGATCTCGTCGTCGGTGTCCAGACCGGGGACGCCGTCAGGGGTCATGGTGACGCCCTCCTGGGTGGGTGCGGCCAGGCAGGGGTCGTCGGGGTGCTCGCCCATGAAGCGGAAGCCCTCGCGGTCGAACACGTAGGTGGTGTGCC
Source organism: Euzebya sp. (assembly GCA_041633535.1). GTDB lineage: Bacteria > Actinomycetota > Nitriliruptoria > Euzebyales > Euzebyaceae > Euzebya. The sequence goes on from JBFKGB010000091.1 coordinate 5,363, forward strand.
GGTCGGTCTCGGAGTACACCGCGAAGCCGGAGTTGTTGTTGGAGAGGTAGCGGACCGCCATCTCGTCGACCTGGACGGGCACCTGCTCCCACTCCCCCGTCGTCGTGCGCCGCCACGCCGTGATCAGGTCGACGTCCGGACCGGCGACGACGCCGCCGGTGGCCAGCGTCGGGTCCTCGAAGGTGTTGTGGGTGCAGTCCTCGGTGGAGGCGACCGGTCCGGGGACCCCGTTGGACCCGGCCAGACAGCTGGCGCCGCCCACGGCGCCGGGGTGGACCGACTGCTCGGCCGGGACCGCCCAGGGCAGCAGGTCCGCTCCGGTCAGCACGACCGGGGCCGTCTCGGTCCCGGCGGGCAGGACCACGTCGGTCGCGTCGGCCGTCGCGCCGGTCACGGGGACCAGGAGGGCGAGGGCCACCGCAGCGGCGGGCAGGGCAAGGCGTAAGGACGGTCGGCTCATACTGGAGATGTTCGCCACTCATGTGACGTTCTCCTACGCACCCCGGGCGATTTCGGACCCGGCGTTGACCTGGGTCGACCAACATGACAATCTACAACCATATGGTTGTAGATCAGATCGATGGGGCGACGGCGGACCAGCTGATGCACGCGCTGGCCGACGCGACACGACGCGACATCATCCGTCGCTCGATCGCCGGCCGGCACTCCGTGTCAGCGCTGGCCCGCCACTACCCGATCAGCACGACGGCCGTGCAGAAGCACGTCGCGGTGCTCGAGCAGGCGGGCCTCGTGAGCCGACACAAGGTCGGCCGCGAGCAGCGCGTCCGCACCGAGATCGCCGGCGTCCGTGCGGCCAGCAGCGTCCTCGACGACCTCGAGGCGTTGTGGCGTGCACGGATCGACCAGATCGACGACCTGCTGGCTGAACCCGACCGGGCCCAGCCCTGACCACCACACACGAGGGGGAACCCACATGCCGCTGACCGACGTCCACAAGGACCTCGACGCCCTGACCATGACCATCACCGCCGAGCTCGACGTCCCCGTCGAGCGGGCCTGGCAGCTGTTCGCCGACCCGCGCCAGCTCGAGCGCTGGTGGGGGCCGCCCACCTACCCCGCCACCGTGCACGCCCACGACCTCGTCCCGGGTGGCCGCGTCCACTACTCCATGACCGGCCCGGAGGGCGACACCCACCACGGCTACTGGGACGTCCTGACCGTCGACGCCCCGTACGGCTTCCAGATCGAGGACGGCTTCGCCGACGAGTCAGCTGTCCCAGACGACGACCTCCCGAGCTCGCGGATGACCGTCCGCCTGGACCCGCGTGACGGCGGCGGTACCCGCATGTCGATCATCTCGACGTTCGCCACCGCCGAGTCCATGGCCGAGATGCTGCAGATGGGCGTCGAGGAGGGCTTCAAGGCCGCGCTGGGCCAGATCGACGAGGTGCTCGCCGCCTCGCGGTGAGCCGAATCCACCATGGTGGCCCTGCGAGTCCGATCCACCATGGTGGATCCTGATCACCCGGCGTCGGCGAGCAGCCCGTCGGGGTCCCACGGTGGCCGGGGCTCGCGGGCCTGCTCGATCAGGTCGGCCACGCGGGGGGCGGGGAGGGCCAGCAGGCCCTCCGCCGCCAGCGACCGCGCCATGGACAGGTGCGGCAGGCCCAGCTTGCCGGCCATCAGCAGACCGTGGTCGTCGGGGTGTGCGGCGAGGTGCGCCCCGACGTCGCGCAGCCCGCGCAGGTACACGACGTCCTTCAGCGGAGAGCCCGGCTGCGACAGGTCGGCCAGGCCCCGCTTGGCCCGCAGGGCGATGGGGAACGCGGTCGCCGGCGGGACGTGGGCGGTCAGCCGGTCCATGACGTCGGCCAGCCCGCCGGTCAGGGCCACGTCGGCCGCCACGACACGCAGGGCGAAGGTGCGCTGACGGTCCGCGGCAGGGGCGACCTGCAGCTCGTGATGGGTCGCCAGGCCCTCCTCCGTGCCCAGGTAGCCGGGCAGGCCGCGGGCCAGCAGGTCCAGCGGCTGGCGGGCCCCCTCGCCCGCGCGCAGGACGTGTGTGCCGACCTCGTGGACCACGAGCCCACGCAGCTGGGTGCCGGTGAAGGCCGCGTCGGCGTGGATGCGGACCTGTCGCGCCTGGGCGGACACGCTCAGCCGCGCGCTCATGTGCGCGCGCACATCCACGGTCCAGCCCTGGACGCCCAGCCCGGCCAGTGCGGCCTCGACCAGACCGGCCGCCCGTGCCGCGGGGATCAGGGTGGAGGGGTCGGGGTCGGCTGCCGCCGCGGTCGAGCCGAGGAGCGCCGACGCCGCGTCCAGCAGGTCGGGGTCGGGGACACCGTGCTCGCGGCGACCGTGGTCGGTGACGGCCTCCGGCGTGCGCAGGCTCAGCGCACGGGCGAACCCCAGGGTGGCTGCCAGGCTGTCGCGGACCAGGTCGATCAGGTCCCCCTCCGCCTCGGCCAGCTCCGCCTCCAGCGCCGCCAGCCGGTCCCGCACCTCGGCGGGGACGGGCAGGTAGTCCGGGACGATGGGGCCGGTCGTGCCGGACAGCGCCTGCTCGCGGATCCGCGCCATGTCGGTGGGGGTCTGGTGGGCGGACAGGTCGACGTCGGCGGTGACCGCCCACAGTCGAGCGGTCCAGCGGTTGACGGCGGTGAGGTCGGTCATGAGGGGATCATCGTCGCTCGGCCGATCTGCGGTGTCGTCGATGTCGGCGCGCCGTCGCGAGGGCTGAACGGCTCTGGACCACACCGGCGGACGGGCGCAGTATGCGGACATGTGGGATGCCGCTGATGCCTACGACCGGTTCATGGGCCGGTGGAGCAGGCCGCTGGCCGCTGCAGTGGTGGAGGTCGCGCTGAAGCGGGGCGCCGGGACACGCCGGTGGCTGGAGGTCGGTGGTGGCACCGGCCACGTGACCGCCGCGGCCCTGGACGCCGGGGTCGGCCACGTCGACACCGTCGAGCCCAGCCCCGCCTTCGCCGACGCCCTCGACCGCCGGTTCGCCGGCAGGCCGGTCACCGTCCACCGCACCGGTGCCCCTGACCTGCCGGAGGGGACCTGGGACGCGGCCGTCTCCTCGCTGGTGCTGAACTTCACGCCCGACCCGGTCGCCACCCTCACCGCGATGTCGGCCAGGCTGGCCCCCGGCGGTACCGGCGTCGTCAGCGTCTGGGACATCACCGACCCCCGCTCGTTCCTGTGGCGGTTCTGGGCGGCCGTTGCGGACCTCCAGGGTCAGCCCGCCCCGGCCGACGAGCGCAGCAGGTTCCCCACGGCCACCCCGGCCGGCCTGTCGGACGCCGCAACCGCAGCCGGCTGGGATCCCCACCCGACCATCGTGGACGTGCCGACCCCCTTCACCGACGCCGATGACCTGTGGGAGCCCTTCCTGCTGGGCGCCGGCCCCGTCGGCGGCTGGGTCGCCGCACGCAGCGACGACGAGCGGCGCGCCATCCGGGACCGTCTGGTCCAGGACATCCTGGTCGACGGCCCGCCCGCGGCCTTCCGCGCCATGATCATCACGACGACGGCCACGGGCTAGGTCAGTCCATCTCCAGGTGCTCGTCGTGCTCGCCCACCACACCGTGCTCGGCCAGCCAGTCCGGCAGCGAGTCCGGAGGCAGGTCCCCCGCCGCGGCCAGACGCGCGATGACGTCCAGTGGGTGCTCACCGACCTCGCCGCCCAGGAGCTCCCGCACCGCCGCCAGCTGGTCATCCGCGTAGGTGTCGGACCACCGCCGCCGGCCCCGCCGACCACCCTCGTCGGACCCGGCGATCCGCAGCACGGGGCCGTCGGCCTGGGCCCACACCCGACGGACCCAGCCGTCGACCGCCTGCAGGAAGACCAGCACCTCCCCGCTGGCCTGTGGCTCGTCGGGGACCATCGCGGAGGGGTGTGCAGCCATGGCCACGATCGTGACACACGGAACCCTCCGCGCCAGCGCGACGTCTGACACGGACATGCCGCACCACACCCGCCTTGTCCGCGCCACGGCGCTGGCGCTCCTGCTGACCCTGCTGACCGCCGCATGCGCCGGCTCCCCGACCGACACCAGCCAGGAGGACCAGTCGATGCGGCTGATCAGCACCCTGGAGGAGGGGGACGCGGGCGCCGTCGGCCAGGCCGTCAACGCCTTCGGGTTCGACCTGCTGGCCCAGCTCGACGCCGGCGCAGGGAACACCGTCACCTCGCCCCTGTCCGTCGCCACCATGCTGGGCATGGTCCTGGCCGGCGCCGGCGGGGACACTGCGGCCGCGATGGCGGAGGTCCTGCACCTGGACGACCCGGGCGACATCCGCATGGGGGCGCTGCTGGAGCAGCTGACCGCCACCCAGGACGTGACGCTGGAGGTCGCAAACGCCCTGTGGGCCGACCCGGATGTGCCCTTCGAGGCCGCCTACACCGACACCGTGACCGACGTGTTCGACGCGACCCTCACCCAGGGCGAGCTGGGCGACGCCCAGACCGCGGCCGACATCGACGCGTGGGTCCGCGAGCAGACCAACGACCTGATCGAGGGGATCGCGGAGGACCTGGGCCTGCCCGACCCCGACATGGTCCTGGTGCTGCTGAACACCGTGTACTTCCTGGGTGAGTGGACCACCCCGTTCGACCCCGACCGGACGACGCCGCAGGCCTTCGGCCTGGGCGAGGACGAGGTCGTCGACGTACCCACCATGACGATGACCGACGCCGTGTTCCCGCTGTCCCGCGCCGAGGGGTTCACGATGCTGCGCCTGCCCTACGGCCAGGAGGGACGCTACGCCATGGAGGTCCTGCTGCCCGACGCCGATCTGCCCGCCATGCTGACCGGTCTGGACGCCCAGGCATGGTCCACCGCCGTGGACGCGCTGTTGCCACAGCTGGTGACACGCCTGGCCCTCCCCTCCTTCGAGCTGGAGTGGGGGCAGAACCTGA
>JBFKGB010000092.1:0-10245 GCA_041633535.1 Euzebya sp.
CTCACCCGGCCGAACCCCACCCAACCGGTTCGCACACGTCGACGGCCGGCCCCCGAGGGGACCGGCCGTCGACGCGCACCCGCTAGAGCGCCTCGAGGATCAGGGCGTCGCCCTGGCCGCCGCCGCCGCACAGCGAGGCGGCGCCGACGCCACCGCCGCGGTTGCGCAGCTCGTTCAGCAGCGACACGGTGATGCGGGCGCCAGTGCAGCCGATCGGGTGGCCGATCGCGACGGCGCCACCGTTGACGTTGACCTTGTCGGCGTCCACGCCCAGCAGGTTCGCGGAGTGGATGGCGACCGAGGCGAAGGCCTCGTTCATCTCGTACAGGTCCAGCGCCGAGGCGTCACGGTCGATCTTGGCCGCGGCGACCTTGATGGCCTCGGCCGGCTGGTGGTGCAGGGAGGGGTCGGGACCGGCGACGGTCCCGTAGCTGAGCAGCTTCGCCAGCGGGGTGACGCCCAGCTGCTCGGCCTTCTCGGCCGTCATCAGCACCAGCGCCGCGCCACCGTCGGAGACCTGCGAGGCGTTGCCGGCCGTGATCGTGCCGTCCCTGACGAACGCGGGACGCAGACCGCCGAGAGACTCGGCCGTCGTGCCGGGGCGCATGCCCTCGTCCTGCTCGACGACCACCGGGTCACCCTTGCGCTGGGGCACCTCGACGGACACGACCTCGTTCTCGAAGCGGCCGTCCTTCCAGGCGGCGACGGCGCGCTCGTGGGACATGGCGGACCACTCGTCCTGGGCCTCGCGCGAGATGCCGTACTCGGCGTTCTTGGCGTCCGACCCCTCACCCATGTGGGAGTTCTCGAAGGCGCACCACAGACCGTCGTGGATCAGGGAGTCCACCATGGTGCCGTTGCCCATCCGGTAGCCGGCGCGGGCCTGCGGCAGCACGTAGGGGGCGTTGGTCATGGACTCCATGCCGCCGGCGACGATGACGTCGGCCTCGCCCAGCATGAGGGTCTGACGCGCCAGACCGATGGCGGCCATGCCCGAGGGGCACACCTTGTTGATGGTGACGGCCGGCACGCCCATGCCGATGCCGCCCTTGACGGCGGCCTGCCGCGCGGTGATCTGCCCCTGGCCGGCCTGCAGGTCGTGGCCCATGTAGACCTGGTCGACCTGGTCGGGGGACACACCGGCCTGCTGCAGCGCCCCGGCGATGGCCCGACCCCCCAGGTCCATGGCGGTCAGGGAGCTGAAGGCCCCCTGGAACTTGCCGATCGGGGTACGGGCGTATCCGACGATGACGACGTCGTGCATCTTGACTCCTGGGTTCGCGGGGTGCGGGTCCGGCCCATCATCGACGGCGGGACGGTGTCCTCGCAACGTGAGGTCGATCTCGGCAGGACTGACCATTGCGCCGTGGCCCCACGTGGACGCAGAGTTGGAGCATGCAGGACCAGACGGCCGTCGCGGGCTTCGAACGGGGCTGCGTCACGCTGCTCGAGAGGCTGGGGGAGCTCCGCGGCGCCGAGTGCTGGGTGATCAGCCGTCACACCGCCGACGAGCGGTTCCAGGTGATCGCGGCGACCGCCAACCCCTTCGGCCTGCGCCCGGGCGCCGCTGCCCCGTGGTCGGCGGCACCTGCCAGCCTGATGCGGCCGGGGTCGGGCCTGCAGACGGCGGACCTGCGCCACACCGCCGGTGCGCGCTCCCTGGCCCTGGTCCGACAGCTGGACCTGCGCGCCTACGCCGGCCAGCCCCTCGTCATCGACGACGCGGTCGTGGGCGCCGTCTGCGGGTTCAGCCGCCTGGCGGGTCGCCTGCCGGTCGGGGCGACAGATGCCCTGAGCCTCGGCGCGGACCTGCTGGCCGAGCTGCTGGCAGCGGAACAGCGCGCGGCCGAGGCGCTGCTGCGTGCCGCGGACGTCGAGCGCCCACACCGGCGCGACCCCATGACCGGTCTGCTGGACCGTGGCGGGTTCGCCGAGGCGGCCGAGGTTGTCGAGCGGCTGGTCGTCCAGATGGCCCACCGGCCTGCCCTGGTCACCGTCACCGTGCTGGACCCTGCGGGCACCGCCGTGGACGGCGGGTGGGAGGCGGCCGACGAGGTCATCGCTGCCAGCGCGCTGGCGCTGCGGACCTCGGTGCCGCGCGGTGCCATCCTGGGCCGGCTCGCCGACGCCACCATGGGGGTCCTGCTGCCCGACGCCTCCAACACAGAGGTGCAGCAGCTCACGGCCTCGTTGCGACGCGTCCTGGACACCGGTGACGTCCGGGCGCAGGTCCGTGGCATGACGCTGCAGGCGGTGGAGTCGGTGGCCGACCTGATCGAGCGGGCCGACCAGCCGGGCACGGACCACACCGCCGATGCCGTCCGGGCGACGGTCGCGGTGCGCCAGCAGGTCACGACGCTGCCCGACTGGCTGCCGGGATCCGGGACCGCCAGCGACGCACGCAGCGCCGAGCGCGCGCTGCAGCAGATCCCGGACCGCACCCGACAGCACCTTGGCCTGGACGTCGTGTTCGTCGGCCGCTGGGACGGCGGCAACCGCGTCATGGAGTACGTCTCGGCCGAGCAGTCGACGCGTGACGCCCTGCACGGGCTGTCACAGCCGCTGGAACAGACCTACTGCGCCCACGTCATGGACGGCACCATCCCGCGGGTCGTCCCCGACGTCCGTGACGTGCCCGACCTGATGGAGCTGCCGGTGACGGCGTCGGTGGGCTTCCGCAGCCACCTGGGCATCCCGCTGCACCTGCCGGACGGCCGGCTCTACGGCACCCTCTGCGCGCTCGACCCGCGTCCCCGGCCCAGCCTGAACGACCGCGACGTCGACTTCCTCGAGTTCGTCGCCGGCATCGTCGCCGCAGAGCTGGCTGCGCTGGACCGCAGCCACGAGCGCGGCCGGGTCATGTCCGACACGGTCCGCCACCTGATGGCGGACGGGCACCAGATCGCGCTGCAGCCGATCAGGTCGTTGCGGGACAGCCGGACAGCCGGCTACGAGGCGCTGTCACGCTTCGACGACACCTCCGTCACCCCCGACGTCTGGTTCGGCCGCGCGGCGCGGATCGGCATGGCACAGCAGCTGGAGCTGTACGCCATCGAGCGGGCGCTGCGCCTGCTCCCCGTCCTTCCGGGCGACCGGTTCCTGACGCTCAACGCCAGCCCCGAGGTGGCGTGCGGCATCGAGCTGCACCGGATGCTCGAGGACGTGGACCGCCAGCGTGTCGTGGTGGAGGTCACCGAGCAGCTGCCACTGGGCGATGACTGGGTGGCCGGTCTGGCGCGGCTGCGTGCGGCAGGCACCCGGATCGCGGTGGACGACACCGGCGCGGGACACGCGTCGATGCAGCGGCTGGTCGAGCTGCAGCCCGAGCTGATCAAGATCGACCGCGCCATCATCGACGGCATGGGCCGGGACGCGGCCAAGCAGGCGATGGTCCTGGCCCTGGGACACTTCGCCGAGTCGATGGGTGCACGTCTGATCGCCGAGGGCATCGAGACGGCCGAGGACCGTGACACCGCATCGGCCCTGGGCGTCAGCTACGGGCAGGGGTTCGTGCTGGGGCCGCCCCGGCTGACGGCCGTGCCGACCTGACGCCCCGCCGACGCTGGGTAGCATCCAGCGGCGATGACCGAGGTCTGGGTACGAGCCGACGACGCGGCGCGGGGCAGCCTGCCGGCGCGCTGTGCGCGATCGGGCCAACGCTGCATCACCCGGTACCGGACGCCGGTGGGCGTCTCGCGCTGGGCGGTACCGGGCCGCGGGCCCGATGACGACGCCATCGTCCTGCCCCTCCTCCCCTGGCGACACCGCTGGGCCCTGCTGCTGCAGCGGACCCGCACCGTCACGGCGCTGCTGGTCCTCGGTGGCCTGCTGGTGGCGCTGCTGACCGGGGGCGGGCTGACCGGCGGCGGCGGGCTGGCGAACCGGGTCGTGCTGGCCCTGGTCACCGGCGCGGCGCTCGTCCACGTCTTCGCGTGGGTGGCCCAGCGCTGGACCGTCGTCGAGGTGCGCCCCGACGTCAGCGGCGAGTGGGTCCGGCTGGCCCCCGTGCACCCGGCGTTCGCCGAGTCCACCGCGGCTGCGCTGACGCAGCCACCCTCGCCCCCGGTCCTGGCCAGCGGCCCCGGCGACGGGTCGGTGGCGCAGGGATGAGCACGGTGCTGGCCCTGACCGCCGAGGAGCTCCGCGGTGACCTGCCGATGGTGTGCGCCAGGACCGGCAACGTCGCCCAGGCGATGACCCCGGTGTGGTTCACCCGGTCGCCCTGGTGGGCGTGGGCCCCCCTGGGGGTGCTGATGGTCACGGCGACCGCGACGGCCAGCTGGGCACCGCTGGCCAGCTGGTGGGCCTTCGGCGCGGTCCTGCTGCCGATCCTGGTGTCGCGCGGTGTGACCGGTCAGCTGCCGCTGGACGCCGCCACCCGCGACCGGCTGGCGGCCCTGCGCCGCCGGCGCTTCACCGTCGTCATGTCCGCGCTGCTGCTGACGTGGGTGGCCGTCGGCCTGTACCTGATCGGCTCACGGGTGGCCGGCATCATCGTGCTGGCCGTCGTCATCGGCCTGTACGCGCTGACGGTCGGCATGGCCGTGGCCGGTCGCATGCTGCTGGTCCGCGGTCGGCCCGCTGACGACGGCGGCGTGGTCCTGACGGGCGCGCACCCCGACTTCGTCGCCGCCGTCGAGCTGCGCCGCACCGGTCACCGTCCCGAGCTGTAGCCGGTCAGCTGCTGCAGAGCAGCTCCAGGTCCATCAGGCAGCGGGTCTCGCGGATCTCCATCGGCTGGGTCAGCATCGGCTGGCCCGCGGACTGGCCGATGAAGATCGGGTTGGACACCGGCTTGGGCCCGCCGGTGGCCGACGTCAGCATGGTGTCGCCGGAGGCGATGACCAGCCGGCCCTCGCGGTCGTAGTTGATCTGGAAGAAGTCACCCAGGCGACGGTCGCCGGCCTCGAAGGAGGGGTTGGCGTTGCAGACGGTCCCGCTGAGGCAGACCGCGCCCTCGGCGATCGGACGGCCCGAGGCGTTGACGATCTCCCACTGCGGCATGACGAGCTCGAGGTCCCCGTCGCCGTCGCAGTCCACCTCGGTCCCCCGTGCGTTCAGGGTCTGGGCGACGAACAGGTAGAAGGTGGAGTTGTCCAGCTCGCCCGTGGCCGGGTCGACGAGGGTCTGGTACCAGGCCAGCGACACGCGGCCGTCCTCGCCCGCGACCAGCCAGGTCCACAGGACGTCACCGTCGGGGATGTCCAGGACCTGGGCGTCCTCGAAGCCGAACGCCTCGGTCGCACGGTCGTAGTAGTTGAACTGGATCAGGCCGTTGGCGACCGTGTCGCTGGCGCCGTTGTAGCCGCGGCCGTTGGCGACGTAGACGGTGCCGGTGAACCCGGGGGCGGTGCCCTTGTCCAGGTCGAAGGGCGCGAAGATCTGGTCGCCGTTGTTCTCGAAGAACGTCATCTGGTCGCTGTAGGTCCAGGTGACCCCCTCGTCGTCGGAGAAGCCGATGCGCGTCTGCGGGCCGCCGTCCTCGGTGACACCGACCAGGCCGGACTCCATGTCCAGCGGGTCACGGTAGATCTGGGAGTAGATGTCGAAGTTCCCGGCGACGGCCTGCGGGGTGAAGGTGATGCCCCCGTCGGTGGTGCGCCACAGCTGCGGGCCGGTGCGGATGAACAGGAACGCCTCGTCGGCGGAGCCGCCGGTCATCCACGGGCGGTCACCCGGGGCGACGTTGGGGTTGGCCATCGCGTAGGACTGGCCGTCGTCGTTGGAGGAGAAGACCGCGACGTTGGCCAGGTCGATCTCGACGTTGTAGATCCGGCCGCCGTCGTCCATGGCGTAGCCGGGGTCGCTGAACCCGGTCGAGGTGGCGGAGTGCGGGCCGGTGTTCAGCCCGGCGATGCCCACGTAGTCCCAGGTCCGGCCGCCGTCCGTCGACCGCCAGTTCAGCGTCTGGTTGGTGTAGCCGACCGCGAAGTCGTCGGCACCGGCCAGCGCCGCGGGGTTCTTGTAGGCGTGCGTGGTGCCTGCGTGGCTGGACAGCAGCAGTGAGTTGTCCTCGGCGGCGATGATCACCGGCTCGCCCCCGGCGCGGTCCGGGTCGACGTAGACGGGGTCGTCGAACGCCAGGCCCTCGGCGGTCGGGATCCCGTTGGCCCGCAGGCAGTCGATGCCCGGGTCGGGGTCGGCGCCGGCCCCCAGGGGAACGGCGACGGCCATGAGGGCGAGGGCGAGGATGACGAGAAGGCTCCGCATGGTGCAGGAGTTCGACACCCGCGTCGCGAACCCTGCCCCACATGCGTCTGATCTCTGCGTTGTTCACCTCGACGGTCCTCGCGATGGCCCTGCTGCTGGCCGTCACCGTCCTGCCGCCGGCCACCCCTGACGGGGAAGGCCAGCAGGTCGCCAGCGGACCGCTGGCCGAGCCCGCCGACTCGATGACGGCGGCACGTGCGCTGGCCGACGGCTCGGCACCGACCGGTGAGGCGCTGGCGACGGCCCTGGCGCAGGCACGGCTGGTCGGCGAGACGACCGCCCAGGTCCGCCCGGACCTGGCCGGGCTGGACTGGGAGATGGTCGGACCCACCAACATCGGCGGTCGGCTGACCGACATCGCCGTGGCCGAGGACGCCGTGTACGCGGCGACGGCCAACGGCGGTGTGTGGGTCACCACCGATGGAGGCGACACCTTCGAGCCGGCCTGGCCGGACGACCTGACGCAGTCGATCGGTGCGCTGGCCATCACGGGCGAGGGGACCCTGCTGGCCGGCACCGGCGAGCTGAACCCCGGCGGCGGGTCGATCACGTTCGGCGGCACCGGCATGTACCGCTCGACGGACGGCGGCGACAGCTGGACCCCGGTGGGGCTGACCGACACCGGTACGTTCGGCCGCATCGTGGTGGCCGAGGACGCCGTGTACGCGGCGGCCGGCGGCAACCTGTTCGTCCCCGGCGGCCAGCGCGGCATCTACCGGTCCACCGATGACGGGCTGACCTGGGAGCTGGTGCTGGACGTCCCCAACGGGACCACCGGTGGCGCGGACCTCGCGGTCGACCCGGTCAACCCCGACCGCGTCTTCGCGACCCTGTGGGACCACCTGCGGACCCCAGCGGACCGCATCTACGGCGGCGTCGGTTCGGGCCTGTGGGTGACCACCGACGGCGGTGACACCTGGAGTCCGGTGACAGGCGTGCCGGGGCACGGTGACGCGGCCGTCGGCCGCATGGGCGTGGCCGTCAGCGGCACCGCCCCCCTCCAGGTCACGCTGAACGGTGCCACCCTGGGCCAGCAGGTCTACGTGTCGGTGATCCACACCGACGGCCGCCCTGCGGAGGGGTCGGCGGGCTTCTACCGCTCCTCCGACGGCGGCACGACGTTCACCGACATCTCCACGCCGGTGTTCGACACGTCCCAGTCCTCCTTCGGCTGGTGGTTCGGCCGGATCTTCGTCGACCCGGTGAACCCGCTGCACGTCTTCGTGCCCGGCGTGCAGCTGCTGGAGTCGCTGGACGGCGGCCTGGTGTGGGCGGCCGACGCGGTCGTGCACGCCGACCAGCACATCGTCACCTGGGACCCGTTCCGGCCGGGCGTGGCCTACCTGGGCAACGACGGCGGCTTCTACCGCTCCGACGCCAACGGCACGACCGGGACCTGGACCAAGGCCACGTACGAGCCGTGGACGCAGCTGTACACCCTGGACGTCGCGCGCACGGCGCCCGACCGCATCGTCGCGGGGCTGCAGGACAACGGCTGCGTCCGCAGCTACGGCGCGGACCGCGTCGGCACGGTCGACGGCTGGCAGTCCTACGGCTGCGGCGACGGCCTGGAGACCCTGATCAACCCGCTGAACGCCGAGAACGTCTTCGGCTGCTCGCAGTACGGCTCGTGCCGGCGGTCCACCAACGGCGGCGACTCGACGTCGGCGATCGGCTCGACCGCGGGGGCACGCCGCAACTGGCTGACCCCCCTGGAGTTCGACCCGGTCGACCCACAGGTCATGTACTACGCCTCCGAGCGGGTCAACCGGTCGACGAACAACGGTGTGTCCTGGACGGCCATCAGCGGCGACCTGACAAAGGGCGTGAAGGTCGACCGGGACTACCCGTTCGGGACGATCTCGACGGTCGCCCCGGCAGCCAGCGACGCCGACCGGCTGTACGTCGGCACCGACGACGGCCTGGTCTGGGTCACCACCGACATGGGTGGCACCTGGACCGAGCTGGTCGACGACGACCTGCCCGGCATCTACGTCACCCGCATCACCGTGGACCCGACCGACGCCGACCGCGCCCTGATCGCCTTCAGCGGCTTCCGGTCCGGTGACGACGCAGCACGTGTCGCCCTGACGACCGACGGCGGTGCCTCCTGGACCAACGTGTCGGGCAACCTGCCGGCCGCACCCGTCAACGACATCGTCGTGGACGGCACCGACGTGATCGTCGGGACCGACGTGGGCGTCTTCATCACCGAGGACGTGACCGGCGGGGAGTGGTTCCGTGTCGGCGCCGACCTCCCCTCCTCCCCCGTGATGGACCTGGACCTGACCGGGGACCTGCTGACGGCCGCGACGTTCGGCCGCTCGGCCTGGCGGGTGACGCTGGGCAGCTGATGCTGGGCGGGTGACCCCGGGCGGATCAGAGGTTTTCCCGACGAACCCCTAAGGCCGCGTCGGTCGTGGCCGATCAGCGCCCGTGGGGAACTCTCGGCTGGCGCCCCCTGGGCGGTTCCCCCGCCCCGGGTTCCTCGTCGCGACCTACGTCGCCGCGGTGCTGTCCCTCGCGGGACTCCTGAACGAGACCGATCCGCTGATCCGCGCGACGCTGCCGGTCCGTGCCGTCGTCCTGGTCGGCCTGGCCGTCACCGTGCACGCCGGACGCCTGCCGCAGGTCCGCGCCGAACGGATGCTGTTCTGGCTGGCCGCCGTCCTCATGGCACTGCGGGGCACGGCGTTCGGCGCGGTCAGCCCGTTCGAGGTGGCGCTGACGATGGTGTGCACCTCCACCCTCATGATGGCGCTGGCGCTCCTCATCGCCCCGCGACGCCTACGGCTGTGGTGGCTGGCGGCAGGTGCCGGGATGTCGCTGGCCACCGGCGGGATGGCCCTCATCCCCACCGACCCCGCGATCTTCGTGCGGTCGACGCTCTACCTGGTGCTGGTCGCGGTCCTGCTGGTGACCCTGGAGGCCCAGGCGCACACCACCGCAGACGCCTGGACCATGGCCTTCACCGACGACCTGACGGGGCTTGAGAACCGGCGTGCGGTCCACACCCATGTCGGGCGTGTCCTGGAGGACCGTCAGGAGGGGGCCGCCGACGCCCTGCTGATGGTGGACCTGGACCACTTCAAGCGGGTCAACGACACCCTCGGGCACCAGGAGGGCGACGCCGTGCTGCGCGAGGTCGCCGTCGTCCTGCGTGCCATCGTCCGCGAGAGCGACATCGTCGGACGCTGGGGTGGCGAGGAGTTCGTGGTGCTGCTGCCGACGGCTGACGTGGCGTCGGCCCTGGGCACCGCCGAGCGGATCCGCGCGGGGATCGCTGCGGCGACGTCGGTGACCGCATCGGTCGGGCTGGCCCTGGCCGGTCCCGACGACACCGTCGAGACCTGGCTGCAGCGTGCCGACCGTGCGCTGTACCGGGCCAAGGAGGAGGGCCGCGACCGGGTGGTCGTGGCGGGACAGCGCGCCCAGGTGCTGCCTGCCGGGCAGGCGGATCACACCGCCACGCACCAGCGGGTCATCCGTCTGCTCCACGGCAGCCCCGAGCCCTCGACCGGGCCGTCAGCCGCCGGTCTGCTGCCCCGGGACCGGTAGGGCGTCCGTCTCGTCGTCCGGCGCACCGATGACGGACAGGACGCTGCCGGTGCGGCAGCGGATCGACGCCTTCAGGAAGGTGCGGTAGTCACCGGAGTCCACCAGGATCTCCGCCTCGAACCCCTCGTCCTCGATGTAGACCAGCTGGGCGTCGTCGGCGTAGACGTCACGGATGTCGACCGGCGTCTCGTCGATGAAGCCGGTCAGCTGCACCAACGGACCGACCTCGCTGAACGCCGTCACCACCATCCCGTCGGGGATGATGATGGCGTCGGGGGCGTCGAACTCGATCGCCTCCGGCAGCGGCTCGCACTCCACGAACCCCTCGTACAGCTCGTTGCCGAGGGGTGCGGGCGCAGCCTCCGACACCGCCTGCACGGTATCGCCGCCACCCCCGCTGCACGCGGTGGCGAGCAGGGCGACGGCGAGCAGGAGGTGGACCATCCCGTACACCCTACGCAGCCACGGACGCGGCGC
>JBFKGB010000093.1:0-10208 GCA_041633535.1 Euzebya sp.
ATCACCCAGCAGCTGATCAAGAACGCCGTCGTGGGGGATGAGCGGACGCTGGACCGCAAGCTGACGGAGGCCAGCCTGGCCCTGCAGCTGGAGGCCCAGCTGACCAAGGACGAGATCCTCGAGCGCTACCTGAACACGGTGTACTTCGGCAACGGGGCCTACGGCATCGGCGCGGCCGCCCGGACCTACTTCGACGTCGACGTCAGCCAGCTGGGTCTCGGCGAGTCGGCGCTGCTGGCCGGCCTGCTGCGCGCCCCCTCGCACTACGACCCCTACGACCAGGTCGAGGCGGCGACAGGACGCCGCAACCTGGTGCTGCGCCTGATGGCCGAGCAGGGGCTAGCCGACGCACAGGAGGTCGCGCTGGTCCAGCAGGCCCCGATCGAGGTGGCCCCCCGTGACGGCCTGCTGGACTGGCGTCACCCCTACGCCGTGGACCACGTGCTCGACAGCCTGCAGCACGACCCCGACTTCCACGTCCTGGGGGCATCCCCGTCCGCACGCGCGGAACGGCTGTTCGGGGGTGGGCTGCGCATCGAGACGACCGTCGACCCGCGTGCACAGGTCGCCGCCGAGCGTGCCGTCGCGGCCGTCCTGACCGACCCCGACGTCGACCCACGGGCGGCCCTGGTCGCGATCGACCCGGCGTCGGGCGAGGTCCGCGCGCTGGTGGGCGGCAGGGACTACACCGACCCGGCCGACCCGGTCGCGCGGTTCAACCTGGCCACGGACGGTCGGCGCCAGCCGGGCTCCTCGTTCAAGCCGCTGGTGCTCGCGGCGGCGCTCGAGGCCGGCTGGTCCCTGGAGGACACGCTGCCCGCCCCCGCGTCCATGACCCTCCCGCTGGGCAACGGCACCGCCTGGACGGTCACGAACTCCGGTGACCAGGCCTACGACGACCTGACCCTGCGCACCGCGACGGCCCTGTCGGTCAACGTCGTGTACGCACAGCTGATCGAGGCGGTCGGCGCCGAGGCGGTCATCGACGTCGCCCACCGGGCCGGGATCGGCTCGGACCTGTCGCCGCTGCTGTCGCTGAGCCTGGGTGCGCAGGAGGTGAGCCCGCTGGAGATGGCCAGCGTCACCGCCACCTTCGCCGCGCAGGGCGTGCACCACGACCCGACGATCGTGCGCCGCATCGTGGACACCGACGGTGTCGTGGTCTGGGAGAACCCGGCCGCAGGACAGCAGGTCATCGACCCCACCGTGGCGCGTGAGGTGGGCCTGGCGATGCAGGACGTCGTCGACTCCGGCACCGGCTTCGCAGCAGCGCTGGGACGGCCCACCGCCGGCAAGACGGGCACCAGCCAGGACAACGCCGACGCGTGGTTCACCGGCTTCACCCCGGACCTGGCGGCTGCGGTCTGGATCGGCTTCCCAGAGGGACGGGTGCCGATGGTGCCGCCGCGGACCCGGACGGTGGTCCAGGGCGGCGGGTGGCCCGCTGAGGTGTTCGCGCGCTTCGGGATCGAGGCCCTGCAGGACACCGTGGCCACCCCCTTCACCAGCCCCGACGGCGACCTGGTCGTCGTCACGGTCGACCTGACCCGCGACTGCCTGCCCAACGACTACACGCCCCGGGACCTGGTGGGCGAGCGTGGGTACGTGGCAGGCACCGAGCCGACTTCGGTCTGCACCGAGCCGTCGGGACCGCCCACGGTCGACGTGCCGATGGTCGAGGGGATGCGGGTCGAGCAGGCCCGCGAGGTGCTGAACCTGGCCGGCTTCTCGGTGATCGAGCAGCCCGAGTACTCCCCCACGCTCCCGCCGGGGACGGTGCTGGCGCAGAGCCCGTCCGCCGGCGTGTCCCAGCTGCTGTCCGCCACCGGCTTCGTCGCCACGATCACGGTGGCCAGCGCCGACCGGACCGGGACCATCGTCCCCGACGTGCTGAACCGGTCCCTGGACGTCGTGCGTCGCACGCTGGAGGGCCAGGGCTTCGGCGTCAGGGTGCAGGTGGCGTGCCCCGACGGCAGCGGATCGTGCACCGGTTCACGGACCAGGCCCGGCACCGTGTGGCAGCAGCAGCCCGAGGCGGGCACGCAGGTGCCGGAGGGCAGCACCGTCGCCGTCTGGGTCTACCCGGCCTGATCGGCCCGGGGATGGCGACGGTAGGCCGACACCAGCGGGTGGTCGGCGATCCAGAAGCGCCATGGCAGGTCAGCGGCCAGCCGGACCCCGACACGCGGGCCCCGGGCGACCGCCGGCGCGTGCTGACGGGCCAGCACCCGCAGCCGACCGTCGTCATGGCGGCCGGGGACCAGGTCGGCACCGTCGTGCTCGCGACCCAGGCCCAGCGCCCGCGCCAGCCGTGCCGGTCCTCGCAGCAGGTCTCGGTCGCTGGCCCCCTCGCCCCGTCTGCCACGCAGGACCTCCTGGCCCGCCAGCACCTCTGCTGCCCGGAACAGCACGGCCTGCCCCTCGCCGGGCTGCCCGGTCACCACGTTGGCGCACCAGTGCATGCCGTAGGTGAAGTAGGTGTAGAGGTGTCCCGCCGGTCCGAACATGACCGCGGTGCGCGGGGTCGGACCCCGATGGCTGTGTGCGGCCGGCTCGGACTGGTCGTAGGCCTCGACCTCGATGATCCGTACGGCCGTGCCGTCCCTGGGACACGCGAGCACGCACCCCAGCAGGTCACCGGCGACCACCGGGGACGGACGCGCGAAGAAGGCCCGGTCCAGGGCCCGGCCCGTCACGGTCACGACATCCGTTCGCGCTTGGCCCTGACGAACGCGGCCAGGTCCTCGGCGCTGCGGGTGTTCAGCACGTCGGCGGCGGTGGCCCAGCCGCGCTGGGCCGTCCAGACGCCGTAGCGCATCGCGCCGAGGTCACCCAGCGAGTGGGCGTCGCAGGAGATCGTCAGCGTGACACCGGCGTCGACGGCACGACGGACCATCTCACCCGACAGGTCCAGCCGACGGGGTGAGGCGTTGACCTCGAGCGCCGTGCCCGTCTCGGCGCACGCCTGCAGGATCGCGGTCAGGTCGACGTCGAAGCCGGGGCGCTTCCCGATCTTGCGACCGGTCAGGTGGCCGATGGCGTTGACCGCCGGGGACTCGATCGCCTTCAGGATCCGGGCGGTCTGCACCGCCTCGTCCTTCTCCAGGGCGGAGTGGACGCTGGCCACGGTCCAGTCGAACCCCAGCAGGAAGTCGGGGTCGTAGTCGAGCCCCCCGTCGACACCGATGTTCAGCTCCGAGCCGTCCAGCACCACCATCTCATGGCTGTCCTGCAGCCGACGGATGACCTCACGCCGCTCGAGGACACGCTGACGCGACAGCCCGTTCATGCTGAGGTCCTCCGCGTGGTCGGTCACGGCCCAGAAGGCGTAGCCCCTGGCGGCCGCAGCCTCGAGCATCGCCTCGAGCGTCGCCTTGCCGTCACCTGACCAGTCGGAGTGGCCGTGCAGGTCGCCGGTCATGTCGGCCAGCTGCACGACCGTCGGCAGGGTGCCGTCGATCGCGGCGTCGACCTCGCCGGTGTCCTCGCGCATGGTCGGGGGGACGTAGGCCAGTCCGATGGCGTCGTACACGACCTCCTCGGACTCGCTGGCGATCCGCTCGCCGGCCTCGCCCTCCTCGGTGCGGTGGAAGATGCCGTACTCGTTCAGCAGCAGGCCCCTGCGGACCGCTCGCTCGCGGATACGGACGTTGTGGGCCTTCGAGCCGGTGAAGTACTGCAGCGCCGCACCCCATGCGACCGGCTCGACGACGCGCAGGTCCGCCTGGATGCCGCGGACCGTGATGACGGAGGACTTCTTGTCCCCCGCGGCGATCACGGACTGGACCAGGTCGAAGGCGCGGAACGCCTCGTGGATGGGGGCGGGGTCGGCGTCGGAGGCGACCAGGATGTCGATGTCGCCGACGGTGTCGCGCATGCGGCGCAGCGAGCCGGCGTAGTCGACCTGCCGGACGTCGTCGCGCTGGGCGAGGCGCTGGCAGATCTCCTCGGCCAGCGCGATGGCGTCGGCGGCGGGTGCCCGGTCGGTGTCCTTGGCGCCCATGCGCCGCAGCGACTCCTTCAGGTTGGCGACGGTCTTGGCGCCCAGCCCCGGGAGACCCGCCACCCTGCCGTCGGCCATCGCCGCCTCCAGGTCGGCGATCGAGGCGACGCCAAGACGCTCGTGCATCAGGACGGCGGTCTTGGGACCCAGCCCCGGGACACGCGTCAGCTCGACGACGCCGGCGGGCACCTTCTGGCGCAGGTCCTCGAGCATCGACATGGTGCCGCTGTCGAGGTACTCGATGATCTTGGTGGCGGTGGACTCACCGATCCCCTTCACGTCGGTCAGGTCCTCACGCGGTGTGGCACCCAGGTCCACGGGGGCGGCTCCGATCGCGTCGGCGGCGCGCTCGTAGGCGCGCACCCTGAACCGGTCGGCACCGCTGATCTTCAGCAGCGTGGCGATCTCGGCGAACCGACGTGACAGCTCCTCGTTGACCCAGGCCATGGGCGACAGGGTAGTCACCCCGTGCATACTCCGAGGCATGGACATCGGCACCTGGGGACGAGCGAGCGGCTTCGTCGGCATCGTGGTCAAGAAGGAGGAGGACGGCACGCTGGTGCTGTTCAACCCCGGCGACCGTCAGATGCTGCGTGCGACACCGGGGGCGGTGCAGTCGCTGCCCACAGGGGCGGTGGAGGTCACCGTGTCGCTGCAGGTCGACGTGCCGCACGGGCTGAACGAGGACGCCCTGAAGCGCTGGACCGCGGCGCTGCTGGACCCTGTCCTGCGTCAGCGGGCCGGGGAGAGCCTGTCCGAGGCCGGTCTGGACGGCAGCCCCTTCGCGCTGGAGCCGGCCTTCGACGTGCGCGAGGTCACCGCGGGCTGATCACCGGCCGGCCTGGACCTCGCGGTGCGCGGTCAGGTAGGCGGGGAAGAAGGACTCCTCCAGGGTCCGCCAGTGGGCCACCGCGACGGCGGCGTCCAGCCCCAGCTCGTGGGGCGGGATCTGCTCGGGTGTCGTGCCGACGGCCTGCGCCAGCAGGCCGTGCAGCTGCATGGCCCGGGTCTCGGCGGCCATGCGGACCTGGATGAGGGTCAGCTCGAGCCGCTCCTTGCCGTGCGGCAACCACATGACGGTGCCGCCGACCCGGTCCCGGTAGATCCGGGCCTTCGCGGTGTCAGCCGCGATCAGGCCCTCCCGGCGGGCGAGCTCATCGACGCGTGCGAGCAGCTGTACCTGGTGTGTGGCCATCGCGGCGGAGGCTACTGCGGGCACCCGGCCCCGTCAGGCCAGCCGCGACCGCAGCCGTGCCAGCTGCTGGGCGGCCATCTCGGGTGCCGGTCCCTGGACGGCTCGACGTCGGCGGACCGCGCCGGCCGGGTCCAGCAGGTCGTCGACCCCCGCCGGGTCGATCTCGGGCATCGCCGCGGCGAACGCCTCGGGGGTCATGTCGGTGATGTCGATCCCCTCGGCCTCGCAGCGGGCGACCAGCGCCCCGACACGTTCGTGCGCGGTGCGGAACGGCACGCCCGCGACGACGAGCGCCTCGGCCACGTCGGTGGCGAGGGCGAAGCCGCCGGCGGCGGTCGCCGCGATGCGGTCGGTGTCGAACACCATCGAGGTGACCATGCCCGACACTGCGGGCAGCGACAGCCGCAGGGTGTCGACCGCGTCGAACACCGGCTCCTTGTCCTCCTGCAGGTCCCGGTTGTACGTCAGCGGCAGCCCCTTCAGGGTCACCAGGAGGGTCACCAGGTCCCCCACCAGCCGGCCCGACTTCCCCCGGACCAGCTCGGCCACGTCCGGGTTGCGCTTCTGCGGCATGATGCTGGACCCCGTCGAGAACGCATCGCCCACCCGGACCCAGCCGAACTCGACGGTCGACCACACCACGACCTCCTCGCACAGCCGTGACAGGTGCACGCCCAGCATCGCGGTGGCCGACAGGAACTCCACGGCGAAGTCGCGGTCGGCGACGGCGTCCATGGTGTTGGGTGCCACGCCGGTGTAGCCCAGCGCGTCGGCGTACCGCTGTGGGTCCAGGGGCAGCGTCAGCCCCGCGAGCGCACCCGATCCCAGCGGCGAGGCCTCCAGCAGACGGGCGCGGCAGTCCGCCAGGCGTCCGGCGTCGCGGTCCAGCGCCCAGGCGTGGGCCAGCAGGTGCTGGGCGAGGGTGACCGGCTGGGCGCGCTGCAGGTGGGTGTAGCCCGGGGCGAGGGCATCCAGCCCCAGCTCGGCCTGGTCGGCCAACGCCGTCTGCAGTGCGCGGATCTCGGCGATGATCGCCGTGGACTGGTCGGCCAGGTACAGGCGCAGGTCGTTGACGATCTGGTCGTTGCGGGACCGGCCGGCACGCAGCCGTCCCCCTGCCTCGCCCGCCAGCTCGATCATGCGCCGCTCGACGGCGCCGTGGACGTCCTCGTCGTCGGGGAGGAAGTCGAAGCCGTCCTCGCGGAACTCACCCTCGATGGTGACCAGCGCCCGGCTGATGGCCTCGTGGTCCTCGGCGGTCAGCAGGTCCAGCCGACGGAGCTCGTCGGCGTGGGCCCGGGACCCCGAGAGGTCATAGGGCCACAGCCGGGCGTCGAAGTGGACGGAGCGGCCGAGGTCCCAGGCGGCCCGGTCGGGCGCAGCGCTCAGCCGTGCACCCCACAGCCGTCCCTCGCCGATCGCGGTGTCGCTCGTGGGGTCGCTCGTGTGGTCGCTGGTGTGGTCCCGCGTGTGGTCGCTGGTGTGGTCCCGCGTGTGGTCGTCCATCAGTCATCGTCCTCGTCGTCGGCGTCCTCGTCGGGCGTGGTGGCCGCCCGGGCCTCGTCCAGCGCGGCCAGCGCGGCGGCGGCGACCTCGCCGTCCACCTCGCCGTCGTCGTCCCAGCGTGTGATCCGCTCGACCGCCCGGTCGATGCGACGTCGCTCCGGCCGGTCCAGCACCCGTTCGAGCTCCTTGTGCAGGTCCGAGCCCTTCGGTCCGGCCGCGTCGGGGTCCTCGCCCACCACCTGCGCCAGCCGGTAGAGGGTCACCAGCGCGTCCGGCACGTCCTCGGGCACGTCCTGGCGTGCAGGGAACCCGTCCGCCCCGTCGTCAGGGTCGGTGTCGGGCGCGGTCGTCCCGGCCGTGCTGGGCGGGGCCGGGTCGGACGCGGCCGCCTCCGTCCCCTCCACCACCGTGTCGTCGTCGACGTCAGCCAGGGTGGGCACGTCGGCCTGCACCTGCTCGGAGGCGGTGACGATCGGCCCGTCCTGCGTCGCCGACCCACCGCACGCGGCCAGCAGCAGCACCAGGACCGCCGTCATGACGGTCCGCCGGGCGGCCGGGCAGCCGACGTGTGCTGAGAAGTCGTTCACGAGGACCGGGAGGCCGGCAGGGGCGGGGTCTTCAGGTGGGTCATGATCGTGGCGATGTCGTGGCCGGTGTGCGGCTCACGCGCGACGACCAGGACGGTGTCGTCGCCCTGCAGGGTGGCCAGCACCCCCTCCACGGCCCCTGTGTCGATCGCGCTGGCGACCGTCGAGGCGGCACCCGGCGGGGTGCGGAGGACTGCGAGGTTGCCGCTGGCGTCGATGCCGGTCACGAACTGGCGCAGCATCTGGGCCAGGCCGCCGCGCTCGGGCAGGGCGTAGGCCACGACACCGTCGGCGCCACGCAGCTTGCCGATGCCGAGCTGCTCCAGGTCACGGGACACCGTCGCCTGGTTGACCTCGACGTCGTGGCGGGCCAGCAGGTCGACCAGCTCGGCCTGGGAGCCGATCTGGTAGGTCTCGACGAGCTCGGTGACGAGCCGCTGCCGCGCACGACGGTCGGTGGACGCCATGAGGCTCACGCGCCGCCCATGAGCGTCAGCAGCAGGGCCTTCTGGGCGTGCAGACGGTTCTCGGCCTGGCTGAACACGACGGAGGAGTCGCCCTCGAGGACCTCGTGGGTGATCTCCTCACCCCGGTGGGCGGGCAGGCAGTGCATGACGATGGCGTCCGGCCGCGCAAGGTCCAGGGATGCGGCGTTCAGCTGGTAGGGCGCGAAGATGGCGGCGCGCTCCGCCGCCTCGTCCTCCTGGCCCATCGAGGCCCACACGTCGGTGTACAGCACGTCGGCGTCGGTCCAGGCGACCTCGGGGTCGGTGGTGACGGTGATCGTGCCGTCGTTCTCCTCGGCAAGCTCGGTCGCCTCGTCGGTCACCTGTGCGGACGGCTCGTAGCCGACGGGGCTGGCGACAGCCACGTGCATGCCCATCATCGCCCCGGCCTTCATCAGGCTGTGCGCCATGTTGTTGCCGTCGCCGACGTAGGCCAGCTTCAGGCCGGGCAGCTGTCCCTTGTACTCGCGGATCGTCTGCAGGTCCGCGACGGCCTGGCAGGGGTGGGCGTCGTCGGACAGCGCGTTGATGATCGGCACGCTGCCGGCCTCGGCCAGCCCCTCCAGACGGTCCTGTCCGAAGGTGCGCAGCACGATCGCGTGGACGTAGCGCGACAGGACTCGAGCGGTGTCGGCGATCGTCTCGCCACGACCCAGCTGGATCTGCTCGGGCGTCAGCACGACCGGGTGCCCGCCCAGCTCGCGGACGCCGATCTCGAAGCTGACCCGGGTGCGGGTCGAGGGCTTCTCGAAGATCAGCGCGACGGACCGCCCCGACAGCTGGGTGCCGAAGGGCAGCACGACGCTGGCGCCGGGGCTGGGCCGCTCGGCCTTAAGGTCGTCGGCCAGGTCCAGCACGGCCAGCAGCTCGGCCGGCTGCAGGTCGTCGACGGTCAGGAAGTGCCTGATCGGCATCGCGGGCATCGCTCAGGCCCCCACGATCTGGGTGATGCGGTTCAGCAGGTCGTCGATCTCGAAGGGCTTGTCGAACACGTTCTCGCGACCAAGACGCTTGCGTGCCTCCTCCGCCGCCTCGGGCTTGCCGGTCACCACGATCACGGGGACGTCGGCGTGCTCGGAGGCGAGCTCGTCGAGGACCCGCAGGCCACCGACGTCGGGCATCATGATGTCGAGCACGACGACGGCGGGGTCGTGCATGCGCAGCTTCAGCAGCCCCTCCAGGCCGTCCCGGGCCGTCTTGACCTCGATGCCCTCTGCGGCCAGCAGGGTCTCGATCAGCTCACGGACGGCGCGGTCGTCCTCGACGATCAGCACGGTGCGGCTATCGGATGCCATCGATCAGCTCTTCTCGCTCGGGTCGGTCGTGGCAGCAGACGCTGCCGGGGTGGAGGGCACGCTAGCGGCGGCGGCCCCGGGGGACCCCCAGGCGGCCGCAACCTCGTCGAGGGCGGCGCGCAGGCGGACCAGCGCCTCGTCGACCTCCTCGGGTGTGATGTTGAGGGGTGGAGCCAGCCGCACGGCGTCCGGCGCGACGGCGTTGACGACCACGCGGTGGCGCAGCGCCGCCGCGGTGACGGCGCCCGCCGCGTCCGTGGACAGCGTCATCGCGCGCAGCAGCCCGCGTCCGCGCTGGCCGGTGACCAGCGGCACGCCGTCGACGTCCGGCCCCGACCCGGCGAGCGCCTCGATCCCCGCGGCCAGCCGCTCACCCATCGTCCGGGTGTGGGCCAGCAGGTCCTGCTCGGCGATCGTGTCGAGGACCGCGTTGGCGGCCGCACAGACCAGGGGGCCGCCGCCGAAGGTCGTGGCGTGGTCGCCCGGGACGAACGCCTCGGCTGCCACGCCACGGGCCACGATCGCCCCGATCGGCAGGCCGTTGCCCAGCCCCTTGGCCAGGCACACGACGTCGGGCACGACGTCGGTGGTCTGCCAGCCGAACCACTCACCCAGCCGGCCGATGCCGGTCTGCACCTCGTCGGCGACCAGCAGGGCGTCGTGGGCGTCGCAGGCCTCGCGGGCCGCGGTCAGCATGGCCGGCGACAGCGGGCGGACGCCGCCCTCACCCTGCACCACCTCGATCCACACCGCGCACGTGTCGTCGTCGACGGCCGCGCGCAGGGCGTCGGGGTCGTCGTGCGGGACGTGGCGCACCCACGAGCCCAGGGGTTCGAACGGCGCGTGCTTGGCCGGGTTGCCCGTCAGCTTGAGGGCGCCGAGCAGCCGCCCGTGGAAGCTGCCGGTCAGCGCGACGACGTTGACCTTGGCCGGGTCGATCCGCTTGCCGTGTCGGCGTGCCAGCTTGATGGCGGCCTCGTTGGCCTCGGCCCCCGAGCTGCAGAAGAAGGCCCGGCCGTCGGGCCACCCCAGCAGCTGCTGCAGCCGTGCGGCCAGACGCAGCACCGGCTCGGTGCCGACCTGGTTGGAGGTGTGGGTCAGCGTCGCCGCCTGCTG
>JBFKGB010000094.1:0-10148 GCA_041633535.1 Euzebya sp.
CGGAGGGGGGTGGGTGTCACAAGGCCGTGCGGACCGTCCACAGCTCGGGGAACAGCACGACGTCGAGCTGGCGGCGCAGGTACGGGGTGCCGCTGGTGCCCCCGGTGCCGGGCTTGGCGCCGATGATCCGCTCGACCGTGGTCACGTGGTTGAACCGCCAGCGCCGGAAGTAGTCCTCGAGGTCCACCAGCTTCTCGCCCAGCTCGTACAGGGTCCAGTGGGCGGACGGGTCGCGGTAGATCTGCAGCCACGCCGTCTCGACGCTGTCGTCGGCCACGTAGGGCTGTGACAGGTCACGCTCCAGGTGGGCCGCGTCGACCGGCAGACCGGCGGCCACCAGGGCCCGCTGGACGACGTCGTACAGCGACGGTGCCTCCAGGCGCGACCGCAGCAGCGCGGTCACCTGCTCGTCGTGGGCGTGCGGCTGCAGCATCGCGGGGTTCTTGTTGCCCAGCAGGTACTCGATGGCGCGGTACTGCGCGGACTGGAAGCCCGACGAGCGTCCCAGCCCGTCGCGGAACTCCGCGTACTCGCTGGGGGTGAGGGTGCGCAGGACGTCCCAGGAGCTGTTCAGCTGCTCGAAGGTCCGCGCCACCCGGGCGAGCATCTTGAAGCTCTCGCGCATACGGTCCTGCGTGATCGCCGTCATGGCCGCGTCGAGCTCGTGGACGATCAGCCGCATCCACAGCTCCATCGTCTGGTGCTGGATGATGAACAGCAGCTCGTCGTGGTGCCCGGTGACCGGGCGCTGTGCGGACAGGACCAGGTCCAGCCCCAGGTAGTCGCCGTAGGACATGTCCGCGGCGAAGTCGATGTGGGCGCCCTCCTTGGCCGCGGGGTCGTAGCCGCCCGTGCTCATGTGACCGCCGCCTTCTGCATGAACGCCGGGGTGTCCCAGCGCCGCTCGTCGAGGATGTCGCCGAGCGTCCGGACCGCGTGGTCGACGTCGGCATGTCGCAGGTACAGGGGGGTGAAGCCGAAGCGCAGCACGTCGGGTGCCCGGAAGTCCCCGATGACCCCCTCGCTGATCAGCGCCTGGATGATGGCGTAGCCCTGCTCGTGGGCGAAGGAGACCTGGCTGCCCCGCTGGTCGGCGTCGCGGGGAGAGACCAGCCGCAGGCCGTGCCCGGCGCAGCGCGTCTCGACACCGGCGATGAACCGCTCGCACAGCGCGACGGACTTGGCCCGAAGGTCCGTCATCGACACCCCCTCCCACACGTCCAGCGCCGCGTCCAGGGCCGACAGCGCCAGCACGGGCGGCGTGCCGACGCGCATGCGCTGCACGCCGGCGACGGGGCGGTAGTCCAGGTCGAAGGCGAACGGTGACTCGTGGCCGAACCAGCCCGACAGCAGGGGCTGCACCGTGTCGGCGTGGCGTGGGTTGACGTGCACGAAGGCCGGGGCCCCCGGCCCGCCGTTCAGGTACTTGTAGGTGCAGCCCACGGCCAGGTCCACGTCGAGCCCGGCCAGGTCCAGCGGGACCGCCCCCGCCGAGTGGGCCAGGTCCCACATGGCGATCGCACCGGCGGCGTGGGCGGCAGCGGTCAGCGCCGCCATGTCGTGCATCCGGCCGGTCCGGTAGTCGACGTGGGTCAGCATCATGACCGCGACGTCCGCGGCGTCGGGCCCGGCCATGACGCCAGCGACCTCCTCGGGCGCGACGACGCGCAGCTCGTGGTCGGCACCGAGCGACGCCAGCAGCCCCTGGGCCATGTACAGGTCGGTCGGGAAGTTGCCGGAGTCCGACAGCACGACCCGCCGGTCAGGACGCAGCTGCAGCCCCGCGGCCAGCGCCTTCGCGACGTTGATGGAGGTGGTGTCACCGCAGACCACGGTGCCCGGGGCCGCCCCGATCAGCCCCGCGACGCGGTCCCCGACGGTGACGGGCAGGTCGACCCAGGCGTGGTCGTTCCAGCCGCGGATCAGGCTGTCGCCCCACTGCTCGCGGACCACCCGCTGCAGCCGCTCGGCCACCCCGTGGGGGAGGGGACCCAGGGAGTTGCCGTCCAGGTAGACCAGCCCCTCGGGGACGTGGAACCGCTGGCGTACGTGCGCCAGCGGATCCATCGAGTCGGCCTCGCTCGCCTCGCTCACGTCCTGCTCCTCCTGCTCGTGCTCGTCCGGGACCGCTCACCGTACGCGTCGGCGCGTCATGCTGGGGACGATGACCGCACTCCACCCACCCGCGCCGGCCCGGCCGCGGATCGCCGGGATCGACATGGCGCGGGCGCTGGCCATCCTCGGCATGGTGATGGTCCACTTCGGTCCGTTCTCACCCGACACCTCGACGGTCTCGGGTCAGGTGTACCGCCTGAGCTACGGCCGTGCGTCGGTGCTGTTCGTGCTGCTGGCCGGTGTCGGCGTCAGCCTGCTGTTCAGGGCGCGGCCGCCCGCCGACGCCCGCGTGCAGATCGCCTGGCGGGCGCTCGTCTTCTTCCCCCTCGGCGTGCTGCTGCAGTCCCTTCCCACCCCGGTCGCCGTGATCCTGCAGTTCTACGCGCTGTACTACCTGCTGGGTGGCCTGGTGGCGACGCTGTCCACCAGGGCGCTCGCCGCGCTGACGCTGGTGTGGACGGTCCTGGGTCCCGTCGCGTTCCTGACGCTGCAGGACCCGGCCCTGGCGGGCCGCGGGACCGCCAGCACGCTGTCGGACCCCACCACGGTGGTCGCGGACCTGCTGCTGACCGGCTTCTACCCGCTGGTCACCTGGGCCCCGCCACTGCTGGTCGGGCTGCTGGTCGGCCGGGCCGACCTGCGTGACCGTGTGACCTGCTGGATCCTCACCCTGGGCGGGACCGGGATCGCCGTCGCGGCCTACGGCGGCAGCGAGCTGGTCCGCGCGGCCGCGCCGGCGACGGTCGCCGGCTCGTCGTGGCTGCTGGCCGAGGGGCACTCCGGCGCACCGCTGAACGTGCTGGGCGCGACCGGGATCGCTGTCGCGGTCCTGGGGCTGTGCCTGCTGCTGGCGGCCGCGGCACCCCGGCCGACCTGGCCCCTGGTCGCGGTCGGGCAGATGGCCTTGACGGTCTACGTCGGGCACCTGCTGGTGATGGCCGTGGTGCCGACGTGGCTGGAGGCCCGGGGCAGCGTCGACGCGGCCTGGGTCAACGTCGCGCGGTTCTACGTCGTCACCACGGTCGTGTGCCTGGCCTGGCGGGCACGGTTCGCCCGCGGCCCGCTGGAGGCCCTGCTGGGGTTACCCTTCAGCCGCCGGAGGGTCGCGGGGCCCACGGCACCACCCCTCGTCGAGACACAGGCGACGCCCCTTGGACCACACCACCACACCACCGGTCACCGCGACGGCTGACGCCTGGGCGGTCCTGCGGTCCTGCCCCGAGGCCTTCGCGGCCGTCGACACCGACCTGCACGTCACCGCGTGGAACCCCGCGGCCGAGCGGCTGACGGGGTTCACCGAGGCCCAGGCCGTCGGCCGGCCGCTGCCCCACCTGACGCCGTCGCAGCTGCTGGCGCTGCGGGAGTCGATGGACGCCTTCGACCGCTGGTCGACCGACGTCCCGATCGTGCTGCCGCGCAGGCACGCCAGCGGTCGCACGATCCAGGTGACCGTGACCGCCTACGTGCCGCTGGTCGGACCGGACGGGGAGGTGGTCGGGTTCGGCTCGTTCTTCCGCGCCGTGCGTCCGTCGGACAACCGGTCGCACACCCGCAACGTCTACTCCCGCAGGCTGGCGACCAGCCGCCGCTGGGAGGACGCCACCGATGCGCTGCGCCTGATCATCGAGGAGCTGCTGGGCGCCGACCGTGGCTACCTGCTGCGCCGCACGGACGACGGCTGGACGGGCTGGCTGGCCGCAGGCGACCAGCGGGAGGTCGCGGAGGGGATCGTGGTGACGGACCCGCACGCCCTGGACAGCGCGGTGCACAACACCGTGTGCCGCATGGCGCTGCTGCAGATCGACGGGGCAGACCGGCAGGTGATGCTGGTCCCCGCCGGACCCGCCAGCGCCCACACGCTGCTGGCCCTGGTCAGCGACCGGACCCTCGGTGACGTCGACACCGAGCTGGCCATGGCGCTGGCGTCCGAGGCGTGGGCCACCCTCAGCCGCGTGCAGGCCGTCGAGGAGCTCGAGGGCAAGGTCGAGATGCTGGAGGCGATCGCGGGCGTCGCCGCCACCGCCGGCCTGGACCTGGGGTCCGTCACGACGCAGGTCACGTCGCTGGCGGCCCGGGCCCTGTCGTGCGAGCGCGCCGCCCTGTACCTCTACGACGAGGAGTCCGAGCTGCACCTGGCCGCGTTCCACGCCGAGGACCGCGACTGGACCGTCAGCGACGACGACGTGCAGATGCCGGGTCGCAGCAGCGCCCGGACGATGGCGGCGGAGATGCTGGCCGACGTCCAGCACTTCCTTGCCCAGGACGCCCGGACCTGTGACTGGCTGGCCGGCCCGTGGGATCCCGAGGAGGGGACGGTCAGCCTGTACGGCATGCCGCTGCGTGTCGGCGACCACGACATCGGCCTGCTGGTCGTCGCCCACACCACGGCCAACCCCCGCGGGTTCACCAGCCTGTGCACCCAGGTGGGGTCGGCGCTGTCAGGCCAGGCGGCGCTCGCGATCAGCAACGCCCAGCTGTTCGGCACCCAGCGGTCCACCGCCGAGCGGCTGCGTGACATCGACCGTCAGCGCAGCGACTGGGTCGCCGGGATCACCCACGACCTGCGCACGCCCGTCACGGCCATCGTCGGCTTCGCGGGGACGCTGCGGCGTGCGGGCGCACGGATGACGGAGGACGAGCGGGACGAGGCGCTGAGCATCATCCAGCGGCAGTCCCTGCGTGTCAGCCGGATGCTCGAGGACATGATGGACTCGGCGCGGGCCGTCGCGGGCGAGCTGCGCCCCGACCGGCGGGTGCCCGTCAGCCTGGCCCAGTGCGTCGCCGACGCCGTCGTGGTCACGCCGCCCAGCGACCAGCGGCGGGTGGTGGTGGCCGACCGCGAGGACGTCATGGTCTGCGGCGACGCCGGGCAGCTGACCAGGGTCGTGCAGAACCTGCTGGTCAACGCCCTGGACCACGCCCCGGGGAGCACGACGATCGACGTGGCGTTCCACACCGAGGGGGACGTCGGTGAGCTCGTCGTCGCCGACCACGGCCCCGGTCTGCCCCCCGACGTCGACCTGTTCACGCCCTACGGCCGCGGCCCCACCGGCGGGACCGGGCTGGGTCTGTACACCGTCAAGCAGATCGTGGAGATGCACGGCGGCACGATCGCGACCGAGCAGACCCCCGGTGGCGGGGCGACGTTGCGGGTGCGGCTGCCCCGGGTCGCCGACGACGTCGGCTGCGCCTGACCCGGTAGACTCCGGGCAGATGGTGTCCTCATCCTCCGCCCCGGCGACACCCGTCGACCCCGACGTCACGACCTCCACCCGCGATGCCTTCGTGGTGCGGGGCGGCCGGACGCTCAGCGGGACCGTCAGGGTCAGCGGCGCCAAGAACTCCGCGCTGAAGCTGTTCGCGGCTGCGCTGATGGCGCCCGGCCGGACCGTCCTGACCAACGTCCCGGGCATCTCCGACATCGGGGCGATGGCCGACGTCGTCCGCCACCTGGGGGTCGAGGTGACGGTGCAGCCCGGTCGCTGGTCCGACACCGTGGTCCTCGACGTCCCGAAGACGCTGGGGCGCGGCACGACCCACGAGCTGGCCGGCCGTCTGCGGGCCTCGCTGGTCGTCATGGGGCCGCTGGCCGCCCGCACCGGCTATGCCTACGTGGCCCAGCCCGGCGGCTGTGACCTGGGGAACCGTGGGATCGACCTGCATCTCGACGGCATGCGGGCCCTGGGCGCCGAGGTGACCGTCGGGCCGGACTCCATCGAGGTGCACGCCCCTGACGGGCTGACCGGCGTCGAGCACCACCTGGAGTACGCCAGCGTCGGCGCCACCGAGAACCTGGTGATGGCGGCCACCCTGGCACGGGGGACCACGGTGCTGCGCAACGTCGCCCGCGAGCCCGAGATCAGCGACCTCGTGACGATGCTGCGCGCGATGGGGGCCGACATCACGGGCGAGGGCAGCCCCGACCTGGTCATCAACGGCGTGCCGGCGTTGACCCCCTGCACCCATGCCGTCGTCGGCGACCGGATCGAGGCCGGGACCTTCGCGGTCGCCGCCGCAATCACCGGTGGGGACGTGACCATCCAGGGCGTCGACCCCGACCACCTGCGCATCCCGCTGGCACGGCTGCAGGCCGCCGGCGTGCAGCTGCGGACCGGCGCCGACCACATCCGGGTCCTCCCCGGCGCACGGCTCGTCGCGGCCGACATCGCCACCCTGCCGTTCCCCGGCTTCCCCACCGACCTGCTGGCCATCTACGAGGTGCTGCTCTCGCAGGCGACCGGCCGTTCGATCCTGACCGAGAACGTCTACGACGGCCGCTTCGGTCTGCTGGAGGAGCTGGGGCGGATGGGCGTGGAGGCCACGCTGGAGGGACACCACATCCTGATCGACGGGCCCTCCCCGCTGCACGGTGCCGTCGTCACCTCCACCGACCTGCGCGCCGGGGCCGCCCTGGTCCTGGCGGGCCTGGTCGCCGACGGCCAGACCGTGGTGTGCGACCCCTACCACGTCGACCGGGGCTACACCGACCTGCTGGGCAAGCTGCGACAGCTCGGCGCCGACATCGACCGGGTGCCGGACCTCGACACCGATCGGGTGCCGGACCTCGACACCGATCGGGTGCCGGACCTCGACATCGATCCGGTGCCGGACCTCGCCGCCGAGGAGCTGGCGGGCTGACCGTGCGGATCGACGCCCAGGACCGGGTCCCCGTCGCGCCCGAGGACTTCCAGCCCGCCCCGATGGACGCGCGGGCACGACGGCATGCCATGCCGTGGGAGTGGTTCGACGCCGCCGGGATGTACTTCGTGTGGATCGTGCTGTCCAGCGCGGTCGCCTTCGGGGTCCTCGGGGTCCTCGACGCCGAGTCGACCGGCGGTGTCGCCGCCCAGATCGTGGTCTCGGTGCTGCTGCTGATCGCCGTCTGCGCCGTCTGGCTGCGGCTTCGTGGCCGTGCGGCTGGGGTGCCCGACGCGCTGCGCCGGTCCTTCGGGGTCAAGCGGCCGACGCTGGCCGACGTGCGGCTGGGCGTGCTGTACGGCGTCGGCGCGTTCGTCGTGGTGCAGCTGGGCTTCGGGCTGGCCGTCACCGCGCTGATCGGGGCGCTGGGCCAGGAGGTGCCGACCATCCAGGAGGAGGTCCAGTCCGCCGTGCAGGACGCCGGAGGCCTGGCGCTGGTGGTGTCCTTCGCCGTCGCGCTGCTGGCGCCGCTGGGGGAGGAGCTGCTGTACCGCGGGGTGCTGTACCAGGCCCTCGCCAAGCGGATGCCGGGCTGGCCGGCCCTGGGCCTCAGCGGGCTGGCGTTCGGCCTGACGCACGTCGAGCCGTTCGTGATCGTGCTGACCTTCCCCCTGGGGATGGCCCTGGCCTGGATGATGCGGCGCCACGGGACCCTGGTCGTCCCCGTGATGGCCCACGTCGTGTTCAACCTGATCGGCGTCGTGCTGATCCGCCTGGGCGGGTGATCCCGACGACGTCGGGGACCGTCGAGGTGATCGAGGGCAGCGGTCCGTTCGCCTGCATGCTCGGCGGTCTGCTGCTGGCCAACCTGACCGCGGACCCTGGCAAGCAGCGGCTGGTCGCACGGAGCTCCGGCACGGTCGCGATCGAGGTCACCGACGTCGACGAGGTCGTGCGCCTGCGGTTCGATGACGGTGACCTGCAGGTCGACAACGGCCCGGTCGGACCCGGCGACCTGCGGCTGGTGGGCACGGCGGACACCGTCATGGGGCTGTCGACGGTCCCGCTGCGGTTCGGTCTGCCCGACCTGCTGTCGGGTGGCGGGCGCATGGTCACGGGACGGTGGGTCAGCGGAGGCCTGGAGATCCACGGACTGCCGCGCGGTGCCCTGCTGCTGCGGACGGTCCTGTCGCTGCTGAGCGTCCTGAGCTGACCGAGGCCATCCCACCCGTCCCGGTTTCGGGGGAGGGGTGTAGGGCCCCTAGACTCCGCCACCCGGCGTCGAGGTCCCGCGAGGGACGCCGCCGACACCAGTCCCCAGAGCAGAAGGAAACAGCCGTGGAGCGGATCAACAACGTCGGAGTCGTCGGGTGCGGGACGATGGGGTCGGGGATCTGCGAGGTCGTCGCACGCGGCGGCAAGCCCGTGCGCTTCGTGGAGATCAACGACGCCATGGTCGAGAAGGGCCTGACGCGCATCGGCAACTCCCTCCAGCGCGCCGTGGACCGCGGCAAGCTGGACGCCGAGGAGAAGGACGCGATCCTCTCGCGGATCTCCGGCACCACCGACTTCCAGACGCTGGCCGACTGCGACCTGGTCGTCGAGGCCGTGCCCGAGCAGCTGGCGATCAAGCAGGAGACGTTCCGCCAGCTGGACGAGGTCCTGCGCCCCGACGCCATCGTGGCCACCAACACCTCCTCGCTGGGCGTGATCGACGTCGCGGTGCAGACCAAGCGGCCCGACCGGGTCCTGGGCTTCCACTTCTTCAACCCGGCCCCGGTGATGGAGCTGGTGGAGATGATCACCACCGTCGTCACCAACCCCGAGGTCGTCGAGCTGGCCCGGACCTTCGCCGAGGACCTGGGCAAGACCCCCGTCGTCGTGCGTGACCGTGCGGGCTTCATCGCCAACCTGCTGCTGTTCCCCTACCTGAACCAGGCCGTCGGCATGGTCGAGGACGGCTACGCGACCCGCGAGGACATCGACGCGGCGATGCGGCTGGGCACCGGCCACCCGATCGGCCCCATCGGTCTGGTCGACCTGATCGGCATCGACTCCACCGACTCGATCATGGAGCGGATGTACGAGCAGTTCGGCGACGTCCGCTACGCCCCCAAGCCGATCATCCGACAGCTGAAGACCGCAGGGTTCCTGGGCCGCAAGACCGGGCGGGGCTTCTACACCTACGACAAGCCGAACTCCTCGCGTGTCGCGGCCGACGACGCAAGCGTGGTCGCGCCGATCGACCACGACTCGATCACCGCGTGGGGCACCATCGGCGTGCTGGGCACCGGCACGATGGCGTCGGGCATCGCCGAGGTCTGCGCCAAGGCCGGCTTCGACGTGATCGTCCGCGGTCGCAGCGTCGAGAAGGCGCAGGGCGCACGCGCCCGGGTCGGCAAGTCGCTGGACCGCATGGTCGAGAAGGGCCGGATGGAGGCCGACGCGGCCGCCGAGACGCTGGGCCGCATCAGCGTGACCGACGGGCTGGCCGGCCTGGCCGAGTGCGACATCGTCATCGAGGCCGTGGCCGAGCAGATGGAGGTCAAGCGGCCGCTGTTCGAGGAGCTCGACAAGATCACCAAGCCCGACTGCGTCCTGGCGACCACCACCTCCTCGCTGCCGGTCGTCGAGATGGCGATGGCGACGAGCCGGCCCGAGAAGGTCATCGGCCTGCACTTCTTCAACCCCGCCGCGATCATGAAGCTCGTCGAGGTCGTGCCGACGGTCCGCACCGACGACACCACGCTGATGCAGGCGCGGGCGCTCACCGAGAAGCTCGGCAAGCACGGCGTGCTGTGCCGTGACCGCGCCGGGTTCATCGTCAACGCGCTGCTGTTCCCCTACCTGAACGACGCCACGCGGATGCTCGAGGACGGCTACGCCACGGCACCCGAGATCGACACCGCGATGAAGCTGGGCTGTGGGCACCCGATGGGACCGTTCGCGCTGATGGACATCGTCGGGCTCGACGTCACCCTCGAGATCTGCAAGGCCCTGTACGCTGAGTTCCGTGACCCTGGGTTCAAGCCCGTTCCGCTGCTCGAGCACATGGTCAGCGTGGGATACCTGGGCCGCAAGGTCGGCCGCGGCTTCTACACGTACTAGATTGGGACCCCGGTCGTTGCGGACGGACGACGACCACCCCACCGATTCCGCCACCGACGAGAGAGTCGAGTGACATGAGCAAGGGTGCGCGCCGCAAGCGCAATTCTCGGCCATGGCAGAACCCTGACGCGCTGCAGGACATGGCCCACATCTACTCCCGGTCCCAGATCGACCCGGACATGCAGCTGGACGGCTACGACGTCCAGAACGTGTCCGCGGAGCGGGCCGAGAAGGACTACATCTGTCCTGACTGCGGCAACACCATCCCGGAGGGCGAGCCGCACGTC
>JBFKGB010000095.1:0-10124 GCA_041633535.1 Euzebya sp.
CGCTGCCCGCGCGCCGGGCGCCCAGCCTGTCCTCCGTGCCCGCCCTGTCCACGTCCGCCACCCCCACCCCGACCCCGGTGGCGCCGCTCCCGGCCGGTGAGGGACAGGTCGACCCGGTGGCGCCCACGACCCCCACGAGCAGCCCGACCCCCGTGGTCACGGCCACGCCGGCACCGACGGCCACGGCGACCCCGGACCCGCCGCCCACGCCGACCACGCCGGCACCGACGGCCACGGCGACCCCGGACCCGGCGGCGGCACCCGAGCCGGACCCGGCGACGCCGGCCGAGGACAGCCTGTTCGGGTAGCCCTCAGTCCTCGTCGCGCTGCTGGCCCAGCGCGTCCTGGACCGCGTGGCGCAGCGCCAGCTCCGTGATCTCCAGCAGGTCGGTGCGCGAGGCGGCCCGCATCTCCAGCGGGCGCCGGTACACCGTCACGACCCGCTCCGACCGGGTCCGGCCCAGGTCCAACGACGCCAGCACCACCCCGTCGAGGGGGTCGGCGAGGGCGTCGGGGTCCGGGACGTCCAGGACGTGCAGGGTGGCGCCCTCCACGTTTGCCCGCAGCTCGGGGGGCATCTGGCCGACCGCCTGTCGGACCAGCCGGTGGAACCGGTGCAGGTCACCCGTGCGGAACCCGTCGGCCGGGCGTCGCCGAACGTCGCCGTCCGCCCGTGCGGTCCGTCCGTGTCGATCTGGGTGTCCCATGAGGCCCGATGGTGCCCGTCCGTACATCCCGTGTGCGACAAATCCTTCGTCGGCGTGGCCCGAGGTCGTACGGTCTGCCGCATGGCCGACATGCGCTCGTGTATCAAGACAGGCTGCCGGTGGCCCGCCGCGGCCACGCTGTCGTACCGGTACACGACCGCCGAGGTCTGGTTGTCGGACCTGGGCGAGCCCCACCCGGCCACCCATGACCTGTGCCCCCACCACGCTGACGACCTGAAGGTGCCGCGCGGCTGGAACCTGGTGGACGACCGGCGCCCTGCCGAGGCCGTCCACGAGCCCTCGGCCGCTGAGATCGTCCAGCGCGTCACGACGCTGCGCAGCTCCGTCGACGCCATGCTGGAGGACCGCACCCCGCAGACCCGTCGGTCACGCTACGCGCTGCTGCTGGACACACTCCCGACCTACGCGGCGCCCGAGGACGAGGTCGCCCCGCAGCCGGAGGCCGAGGACGAGCAGCACGCCCCGGCCATGCTGGTCCCGATCGGCGTGTCACACGAGATGGCCCCCATCGCACGCGAGATGACGTCGACCCGATCGGTGCTGGCACAGCGGTACGCCGACCGTGTCGCTGGCCGTCCGGTCGGCCCCGAGGTGGACCTGCGTGACGACCAGCCATCGGCCTCGACCACCGACCCGCGCGGTGACGCACTCCCGTCGCGCCCGGCCACACCCACCGCCCCCGTGGACAGCCCGGTGGACAGCCCGGCGGACGGCACGGTCGACCACCAGACGGACAGCCTGGCCGATGGCGGGATCGATGACGACCGTCCGCAGGATGACGCGGCGACCCCGCGGGACGCGGCGGACCGGGACACCGCCCGGGACGACGTGCACAGCACCGGCCTCCGCGGTGCCGTCGTGCTGTCCCTGCCGTTCCGTGGCGCCGACGACCCCGACGCGGCGGGCTGACCCGTGCGGTTGCCGACCGCGCTGGTCCGTGAGGTCCGTCGTCTGGACGAGGCGCAGCTGCGCCAGCTCCTGATCCTGGCCAGGGGTCTGCTGCTGACCTCCGAGGAGCCGGTCATCGAGGTCAGCGACCTGCCGGGCATGCCGACGGTGCGGTACCGCCAGAAGACGGTGCGGTGCGGCAAGGCGACCTGCACCTCGTGCCCGCACGGGCCCTACTGGTACGCACACTGGACCGAGGACGGCCGCCGCCGCAGCCGCTACATCGGTGCCGAGCTGCCCGCAGAGGTGCGCCGCAAGATCGAGGAGCTGGACCGTCAGCGTGCCGTCGCGGCGGACGCGGCGAGGGCCGACGACGTGGTCGAGGACGACGTGGCCATGGCCGCCTCCGGCGAGGCGGCAGGTGGCGCGCCATCGCGTCGGGGGCTAAGGCTGGTCCGCGAGTAGCCGATCAGAAGGGGTCCTCCGCCGCCGACCTCGAAGGGTGACCACGGATGGCCACACCCCCCGAATGCCCCAAGTGCACCTCGCGCGACCTGCTGGTCGTCAACCTCACACCCAACGACGTGCCCATGCGCTTCTCGACGTGTCGTCACTGCGAGCACCGCTGGTGGGAGGACGCCCACGTCGGCGCCGACATGGCGCTGTCCAGCGTGATCGCCAACATCGCCGGCTGATGGACCTCAGGGCACCAGCTTCCCCGGGTTGAGGATGCCGGTCGGGTCGACCGTGTCCTTCAGCGCCCGCAGCATCGCGACGCCCAGCTCGCCGACCTCGTCGGTCTTGTAGGGACGGTGGTCCGTGCCCACGGGGTGGTGATGGGTGATCGTGCCGCCGTTCTCGACGATCGCGCGGCTGGCGGCCTGCTTGGCGTCGCGCCACTGCGCCATCTCGTGCCCCTCGTGCTGACGTCCGATCCACGTGAAGTACAGCGAGCACCCGGCCTCGTACAGGTGCGACACGTGGCACAGCACCACCGGCGGCGTGTCGTGCGATCGCATCGCGGTGTCCAGCGCCTCGCGGACGGCCGCGTGCAGCCGCGCCTGGTTCGCCCAGGTGGTGGCCGTCTCGAGCGTCTCGACCATGACACCACGGTCCATCAGGTCGTCGCGCAGGTAGGGGCCGTTGAACCGGCCGTGCGCCCAGGCGTCGCCCGGACGGGTGCCGAGC
Organism: Euzebya sp.; assembly: GCA_041633535.1. Classification (GTDB taxonomy): domain Bacteria; phylum Actinomycetota; class Nitriliruptoria; order Euzebyales; family Euzebyaceae; genus Euzebya. The sequence continues at coordinate 2,805 of JBFKGB010000095.1, forward strand.
GACAGGGTGGTGTGGCCGCGCAGGACCTGCGCGGCGCTGGCGCGGCGGGCGGCGACGGCCCGGCGGGTCCCGTCCCACCCCAGGATCATCAGGCAGCCCTGCCCGTAGCCGCGTCCACGCAGCCAGCCGCGGAACGCCCGTCCCTTCAGGCCCTCCGTCTGCTGTGAGAAGACGCGGGTCTCGGTCTCGTCGGACAGCCGGCACCCGTCCGGTGCGACACCGGACTGGACCAGGTCACGCAGGATCGCGGTCCCCTCCGCGAAGGAGTGGACCGCATGGGCCTCGTACACCTCGGTCTCGGGGGCGTGGTGCACCCCCAGCGTCGCCTGGGTGATGACACCCAGCAGCCCCTCGCTGCCCACCACCACCTGACGCAGGTCCGGACCGGCCGCCGAGGCCGGGGCATGGCCGAACGACAGGTCGCCAGCGGGGGTGGCGACCGTCACGCCATGGACCTTCTCGTCGATCCGGCCGTGCCCGGTCGAGGCCTGCCCGGCCGAGCGGGTGGCCACGTAGCCCCCGATCGAGGCGTAGGCGTGGCTCTGCGGGAAGTGGCCCAGCGTGTAGCCACGTCGCCGCAGCTCGGCCTCCGCCGCCGGACCGCGGATGCCCGGCTCGAAGGTCGCCAGCAGCGAGTCCTCGTCCAGCGCCACGACGCGGTCCATGCGGCCGAGGTCCAGCGAGACCAGCACGTCGAACCCGCCGCGTTCGGGCTCGACACCACCCACGACGCTGGTGCCGCCCCCGAACGGGACGACGGCGATGCCGTGGGCGACGGCGACCTGCAGGACCGCGGCGACCTCGTCGTGGGACGCCGGCCGGACGACGGCGTCGGGCGCGGCCGAGGCGTCCCCCTGCCGCCGGCGCAGCAGGTCCGGGTAGCTCTTGCCGCCGGCGTGCTGGATCCGGCTCAGACGGTCGTCGAGGACGTGCGCCGCGCCGACGACCTCCTCCAACGCCGTCCGCTGGGTCGTGCTCAGCGCGCTGTCGGGCAGCTCGACGTCCGCCAGGGCCACCGGCGGGGTGTGGCGGTCCAGCGCCCCGATCTGCTTCGCCAGGTAGGACTCCGCCCGGGGTGACAGGCCGGGACGCAGCGACGGGTCGCCCCAGCCGTGCCAGACCATGGGCTCGGAGGGGACAGGGATGAGTGTGGACGAGTCGTGCATGTGGGCCACACTCTTGCACCTGCCCCTCCGTCCTGCCCAGCCCGACCAGAGGTCGTCGATGTCCCTCCCTCCTGTCCCCTCCGCCCTCGACGCGGGCCGACGCCGCCGTGACCTGCAGCGGCTGGCCGAGGGGTGGCGCCCGGACGTGCTGGTCGTCGGTGCCGGGTTCACGGGGGCCGGCATCGCCCTGGACGCCGCCCTGCGCGGGCTCACCGTCGCGGTCGTCGACCGGGCCGACCTGGCCAACGGCACCTCCCGCTGGTCCTCCAAGCTGGTGCACGGGGGGCTGCGCTACCTGGCGAAGGGCGACCTGGCGCTGGCGCACGAGTCCGCCGTCGAACGCGGGATCCTGATGGAGCGTGTCGCTCCGCACCTGACGAGGGCGCTGTCGTTCGTGACGCCGCTGAACGCGGGGATGCCGACGGTCGCCAAGGCGCTGTCCGGCCTGGGCTACGTGGCGGGCAACGCCCTGCGCATCGGGGCCGGCACCAGCGGGACGACGCTGCCGGGCCCCCGGCTGGTCGGTCCGACGGCGGCCCGACGGCTCGCCCCGACGATCGACCGGCGTGGGCTGCGCGGGGCGTGGGTCAACACCGACGGCCAGCTGGTCGACGACGCCCGGATGGTGGTGGCCATCGCCCGGACGGCCGCCGCGTCCGGCGCCGCGGTCCTGCCCCGTGTCGCCGCCTCCGACGTCCAGCGGGACCGTGTCACCCTCACCGACCTGGGCGGGGGCGGTGGGTCCTTCGCCGCCCGTGCCGGCCGCGTCGTCGTCGCAGCGGGCGCCTGGTCGGACACCCTGGACGACCGCGTGCAGCTGCGGCCCAGCAAGGGGGTGCACCTGGTGATCGACGGGGCGGCGCTGGGCCACCCCACCGCGGCGGTGTCGGCGCCCGTGCCCGGGCACCTCAGCCGGTTCGTCTTCCTGCTGCCGCAGCTGGACGGCCGGGTGTTCCTGGGCCTGACCGACGACCCGGTGTCGGAGCCGCTCAGCGACGAGCCCCCGGTGCTGGACACCGAGCGGGACAGCCTGCTGGACGCCGTCAACCGGGTCCTGGAGCGGCCGCTGACGCCGGCCGACGTCATCGGCGGCTACGCCGGCTACCGGCCGCTGGTGGCCGGGGGCGACCAGTCCGCCTCGACGGCAGACCTGTCCCGCGCCCACCTGGTGCTGGACGCCGACGAGGGGCCCATCACCATCGTGGGTGGCAAGCTGACGACCTACCGCCGGATGGCCGCCGACGTCGTCGACCGCCTCACCACGGTGCCGTGCAGCACAGCCACCCAGCCCCTGGTCGGCGCGTTGCCCCGCCGTCGGCTGGCGCAGCTGGCCGCACCCGCCTGGCTGGTGGCGCGCTACGGCGCCGAGGCGCCGGCCGTGCAGGCGCTGGCCGTTGCCGATCCCTGGCTGGCGCAGACCGTCGTGGAGGGGCTGCCCTACCTGCGCGCGGAGCTGGCCTTCGCCGTGCAGCGCGAGGGCGCCACGACCGCCGCGGACCTGGTGGACCGCCGCACCCGCATCGGGCTGGTGCCCGCCGACCGCCCGGGGGCGCTCGCCGTCGCCCAGGAGGTCCTCGACCGCAGCGCCTGAGCAGGATCCACCATGGTGGATGCTGCTCAGGTCAGGGCGGCCCGTCGCGCAACGACAGCAGCCACACGGTGGGCGCGTCGGCACCCAGGCCCCAGCCGCGCCACAGCTCCACGGTGTGGTCCACCACGAAGCCACGGCGGCAGTACCAGTCCACCGCGTCAGGGTTGGCGGTCTCCAGGGTCAGGGGTCGCGGGTCGGACCGCGACAGCTCGATGACGGCGCCCAGCAGCCTGCCGCCGAGACCCGACCGCTGGGCCGACGGTGCCACCCCGATCGTGTGCAGGACCCAGCCGGGGTCCGGCGGCCGCATGCGGTCCAGCACCGCGTCGGCGTCCAGCGCCCGCCCGATCAGGTGCCCGTGCAGCGCCACCGCCATCGCCCCGACCTCGGCCGACTCCGGGGGATGGACGTCCGGTGGCACCGCGATCGCCACCCCGTCGACCGGGTCGCCGGCGACCAGCACCCGCGCGTGGGGCAGCGCGGTGGTGCGCAGGAACAGGCTCATCAGCGACCGCAGCGCCCCCATGTCAGGCAGCGTCCAGCGCAGCCACGGGTCCTCGGCGAAGGCGGACGCCAGGACGTCGACCAGGCGGGCACCACCGCTGGTCACCGGGCGGACCTCCGGTCCTCCTGTCACATCGCCTAGCATCACGCCTCGATGGACTCTCGTCTCGAACCCCTGCGCACTATCGTCAAGGCCTACGACGTCCGTGGGACCGTACCCGACCAGCTGAACGCCGAGATCTGCTACGCCCTGGGACGGGCCGCAGCCGTCGAGCTGGGCGGCCCCCACATCATCGTGGCCCGCGACATGCGTCCGTCGGGGGAGGAGCTGGCCGACGCCTTCATGCGCGGGGTGCGCCAGCAGGGGGTCGGCACGATCGACATCGGCCTGGCCTCCACCGACCTGCTGTACTACGCCTCTGGCGACGCCGACCTGCCCGGCGTGATGCTGACGGCCAGCCACAACCCGGCGGGCTACAACGGCATGAAGTTCTGTCGTGCCGGCGCCGCCCCCGTGTCCACCGACACCGGGCTGCTGGCGATGCGCGACCGCGCGCTGGCGGGTGACCTCCCCGAGCCGCCGGCACAGGAGGGGACCCATGAGGTCCGCGAGGGCACCATCGGCCGGTTCGCCGAGCACGTGCTGGGCTTCATCGACACCGACGGGATGGCGCCCCTCAAGGTGGCGGTCGACGCGGGCAACGGGATGGCCGGCCTGGTCGTGCCCGAGGTCTTCGACCACCTGCCCGTCGAGCTGGTGCCCATGTACTTCGAGCTGGACGGCACGTTCCCCAACCACCCGGCCAACCCGATCGAGCCCGAGAACCTGCTGGACCTGCAGGCCGCGGTGCGCGAGCACGGCTGCGACATCGGCCTGGCCTTCGACGGTGACGCCGACCGGATGTTCTGCGTGGACGAGCGGGGCGAGCCGGTCTCGCCCTCGCTGGTCACCGCCGTGATCGCCGCCACCACCCTGGCCCACCACCCCGGCGCGACCGTCCTGTACAACCTGATCTGCTCGCGGGTCGTCCCCGAGACCGTCGAGGCCCACGGCGGCACAGCGATCCGCACCCGCGTCGGGCACTCCTACATCAAGGAGGTGATGGCCGAGACGGGGGCGCTGTTCGGCGGGGAGCACTCGGCGCACTACTACTTCGCCGACAACTACCGGGCGGACTCCGGCCTGATCGCCGCGGTCATCCTGCTCGAGGCGCTGAGTCGTGCAGGGGGCACGTTCTCGGACCTGGTGGCGCCCTACGACGTGTACTCGGCGTCGGGCGAGATCAACTCCGTGGTGGCCGACCAGGACGCCGCGATGGCGGCGGTCGAGCGAGACTTCGCCGAGGAGGCCACACTGTCCCGTCCGGACGGGCTGCTGGTCGAGTCGGACTCGTACTGGTTCAACCTCCGTCCCTCAAACACCGAACCGCTGCTGCGCCTCAACGTCGAAGGTGATGACGAGGCCACCATGACAGCCGTCCGAGACCGTGTGCTCGGCATCATCCGCTAAGGAGAACAACCCCATGGCCGTCCCCAAGGAGCTCGTCGAGCTGCTTCGCTGCCCCTGCGACACCCACGCCGAGATCGAGTACAAGGAGCGCCGTCAGGTGATCCTGTGCCAGGGCTGCACCGCGGTCTTCCCGGTGCGCGACAACATCCCCGTGATGCTGCTTGACGAGGCGAAGCCGCCGCGCGGGCAGTCCGAGATCACCACCGGTGACGGGACGATCATCCGGGAGGGGTAGGCCATGGCGGACCAGATGACGACCGAGGACGTCGCCACCGCGCTGCGCGAGCGGCTGGGGGACCGCCGACCACGCGTGCTGATGACGTTGGGCTCGGGGCTCGGCGGTCTCGCCGACGACGTGCAGGACCGGCTCGAGATCCCCTTCGCCGAGGTCGGGCTGCCCGACACGACGGTGCCCGGGCACGCGGGGAAGCTGGTCTCGGGCACGATCGACGGGGTCCAGGTGCTGGTCCAGCAGGGTCGCGTGCACCTGTACGAGGGGCTGGGCGTCGACCGCGTCGTCGCAGCCGTCCGCGCGGCCGCGGGGATCGGGATCACCACCTACGTGGTGACCAACGCGGCGGGCGGGATCACCGAGACGTTCGACCCGGGCGACCTGATGGTCATCGCCGACCACATCAACCTGTCGGGGCACAACGCCCTGACCGGGATCGTGCCGCCGCTGTTCCTGGACCAGTCCAACGCCTACGACCGCGATCTGCGCGCCTCCTTCGAGGCCGTCGCCAAGACCCAGGGCGTCGCCCTGCAGCGCGGCGTCTACGTCGGCCTTGCCGGTCCCACCTACGAGACCCCGGCCGAGGTGATGATGCTGCGCACCATGGGCGCCCAGGCGGTCGGCATGTCCACGGTGAACGAGGTCATCGCCGCACGGGCTGCGGGCATGACGGTGCTGGGCTGCTCGCTGATCACCAACGTGCACCGTCTTGGCGGCACCCCGACCGACCACGAGGAGGTCATGCGCGAGGGGGCCGCCGCCGGACCACGGCTGGCCGGCGTCATCCGGGCCTGGCTGCCGACCTTGCCGGACTGACGGCATGCTGCGCAGCGTGAGCACCACTGAAAGGACTTGCATCAACATGCGCGGGGTGTGACGGTGGGGGTCAGGCGCGGAACCGCACGCGGGGGCCTGACACATCGGGAGGGGTCGGACATGTCAGGTCACCCATCACGGTTCGTCGGTCCCATCGCGATCGTGGTCGCGCTGGTGCTGACGTCACCCACCGGCGTCGATGCGATCACCCCCGGGCAGGGCGCGACGGATGGACCGCCCACCTTCGTGGTCACCACTGAGCTGGGTGGGTTCGATGGCAGCTGCGATGCGCCGGGGACCGCACCGCCCGCCGACTGCACGCTCCGCGACGCGATCGCCGCGGCGAACGGGACCTCGGATGCCATCATCACCTTCGCTGAGGGCATCGATGACATCCAGCTGATCGACCCGGTCGGCGAGGGGTTCGCGCAGCTCGCCGACGCCGCCGGTGACCTCGACGTCCGGTCCTCGATGGTCATCCGGGACGCCGAGGGCGTCGTCGTCCGTGCCGTGGACCCCGGCGAGGGGTGCTGCGCCGACCGCGTCATGGAGGTCGTGCTGGCTGAGGGCTCCTACGCCGGGGGCCAGTCGGGGTCGCCCCCGATCGTCGCGCTCGAGGGGTTGACCCTCACCGGAGGGTCAGGCGTCGAGCAAGGAGGCGGTCTCCTCGTCCGCCCGGGCGTGGACGTGGTGCTCTCAGGTGTCACGGTCCGGGACAACACGGCGACCGAAGGTGGCGGCATCGCAGTGCTCGGACCTCCCAGGACCACCCTTGCGGCTCGGCGGGTGACGATCGCCGACAACGTGGCCGACACCGGCGGCGGCCTGTACCTCGGTGGTGTCGTCTCGGCGTCGCTGGACAACTCCACGGTCTCGGGCAACCGCGCGGGTCTCACTGGCGGAGGCATCCACCTGGAGGGGGCGTCCGGCGCGCGGGGCCCGATCCTCTTCACCGACCTGACCACCGTCCTGGACAACATCGTCGTCCCGGCTGAGCGGAGCCAGTCACGGAGCCACGAGCTCACGGGTGGGGCAGCGACCCTCAGCGTGGCGCCCGACGGTCATGACACCCTCGTCGTCCTCCAGCGCTCGGTGCTGCAGATCCCCGAGGGGGCGGGGACGCCCAACTGCCTGATCAGCCCCTCCGGGACCGAGACCCTCTCGGTCCTCGGCGACCACACCGATGTGAGCGATGACTCCTGCGGCCTCGACACGGCCGAGGGCGCCGCCAACCGCGTGGTCCGCAGCTCGTTCGGGATCTTGGCCGACAACGGCGGGCTGACCCCGACCCACCTGCTGGGTGCGGGGTCGGTCGCCATCGATTCCGTGCCGCTCGTCACCGGTGAGCGGTACGCCGGCGCAGAGGACGCCTGCAGGGCCGAGGACCAGCGCGGGCAGCTCCGGCCGGTGGACGGGTCGACGGGCCGTGGGGCGCTGTGCGACCGCGGTTCCGTCGAGTACGTGCCCCCGACGACGAACCCCGGTCCCGACCCGCGGCCCG
>JBFKGB010000096.1:0-10107 GCA_041633535.1 Euzebya sp.
ACAGCCTGCTGCGCGGCTACGTCGATCCGCCGGCGGACGCCGAGGAACCGCCGGGGATGTACTACAATGCGTACTTCCCGGGCCACTGGATCGCCATGCCGGCCCCGCTGTACCGGTGCGCCGGGTGGCTGGGGCGGTGCTCTGGCCAAGGGCGCGTTCTGGCGGTACAAACCGTCCATGAACGCCCCTGAACCCACCATCAGCCAGGACCGTGACAACGACGGCAGCCTCGAGGGCGGGGGCGGCAACAGCCGGGCCCTCGACGCCGACGTGCTGCCCGAGGAGTTCCCCGACGACAAGCCGATCGCGGCGCGGGACTACGGCACGACCGCGGCCGAGCAGTCACGGCCGGAGGGGCTGTCGGCCCGCCTGCGTCGCGAGGAGCCAGATGTCATGCCCGACGCCGACGACGTGGACGGCGACTCCGACTCCGATGACGATGACGACGAGTCGCCGGAGCTGCTGAGCCAGCTGGGTGAGGACGGCGGCGACGTGGTCAAGGAGCTTACGACCGAGCGGGCGCAGGTGGACCGTCACGACGACGACTCGGGGCAGCCGCGGAGCCCACGCAGCGCCGAGGAGGACGCCATCCACGTCGTCGACGAGGACAGCGCGCTGGACGAGGACGACGACCTCTGAGCGTCACGCTCGCCACGCCGACGGCTGCGGACGCACCGGCGTTCCTGGCAGCCGTGGCCGCGAGCCACACCCTGCACCACCCCTGGACCAGCCCCCCGGCGACGGTCCACGCCTACGCGACCTGGCTGGAGGGGATCGGTGAGCGCCGCCGGTCCTTCCTGCTGTGGGCCGAGGATGAGGGGGACGCGCGCACGCTGGTCGGGACCGTCAACGCCAGTGAGATCGTGCGTGGGGCGTTCCACTCCTGCTACCTGGGCTACTACGCGTTCCGGCCCGCGGCGGGCCGGGGCCTGTTCACCATCGGGCTCTCGCGGGTCATCGACGTGCTGTTCGACGAGGAGGAGCTGCACCGCGTCGAGGCCAACATCCAGCCGGGCAACGCACGCTCGCTCGCGCTCGTCCGGCGGCTGGGGTTCCGCAGGGAGGGGTTCAGCCCGGACTACCTGCACATCGACGGTGCCTGGCGGGACCACGAGCGCTGGGCGCTGCTGGCGACCGACCCCCGGCCCGCCCTGCAGGTGTCGCCCGACCCGCCCCTCGGGTAGGTGCAGGGCATGAGCGATCACGAACCGACCGTCACCGACAGCGTCGACCCCGAGCAGTCCGGCGAACGCCTGGACAGCGACAAGCTGCCAGAGGAGTTCCCGCAGCGTCCCGTCGCCTCCTTCGAGCACGGCACCACCGAGCGGGAGATGGCCGAGGGCGAGTCCCTCGACGGACGGCTGGGTCGCGAGCGTCCTGACGTCGGTGAAGGCGGCAGGTCCGAGCCCTCGACGACGGCGACGCCGGTCCTGGACGACGCCGACCCCGACGGTCGCGACGCCGAGAAGGACCTGGTCGCGGACACCGCGATCAGCGAGCCGCACGTCGACGACTCCGGGCACCCCACGACCCCGACCGACGCCGAGACCGCAGCCCTGCGCGTCGAGGACGCCGACGACGTCCCGGGCGCCGTCGACCACCCGCCGGTCCGCCAGGGCTGACCGGGCCGTCGCCACCCCGGTGGCGACGCGGAGACGACGGTCGACCTAGACGCCCAGCCGGGCGATGACGTCGGGCAGGCGCGGGTCGATGCGGACCTCGGCGAACAGCGGGTCGCTCTCCAGGCGACGGCGGTCGTCCCAGCCACGGTCGGCCGCCATGTACAGCCACCTGATCGCCCCGTCGACGTCACGCATGCCCGCACGGGCCGCCGCGGCGGTGACCGCCGGCTGCCAGCTGCCGTCGTGGTCGCTGTTCCACGCCGCCTCGGCCGCCTGCAGCGCGGCGGGGTAGCGGCCCCCCGACACCAGCGCCGCCGCGGCGCTGGTCAGCGTGGCCGGGTCGATGCGCTCGGCGTCGGCGGCGATCAGCTGCTCGACCTCGTCGAACCGCCGGGTGCGTGCCAGCACCGCCAGGTAGGCACGGACGCTGTGCACGGAGGGGCGGTAGGCGTCCTCCTGCCGCAGCAGCTCGACCGCCTGGTCCGGCTGGCCCTGCGCCAGCGCCTGCTCGGCCAGGGTCAGGGTGCGCTGCAGCTCGGGGCTGAAGGCGCCCGCGCCGCTGGGGGCGGCCTCGGGTGCGGCCGGTCGCGACAGCGCCCCGAGCCGACGCAGGTTGGACACGCCCAGGAAGATCATGATGATCGCCAGGAAGAACGACCCGATCTGCAGCGCGAAGAAGGTGGCGCCCGAGGCGACGACGACGCCCAGCATCGAGGTGATCCGCTCGGCCTGCCGCACCTTGATCAGCGACAGGAACGCCTCGAGCGACTGGCCACCGTCAAGCGGGTGCAGCGGGATCAGGTTCAGCAGCCCCCACCCGATGTTGATGAACAGCAGGTCCAGGAAGATGACCTCGGCCAGCCCGATGTTCAGGAACGGCGCGGACAGGCTGAGCTGCAGCAGGTTGCCCAGGCTGCGTCCCTCCAGCGCCGGCATCGACCAGATGCCGCTGGCCTGCAGCGCCAGGACGATGCCGCCGAGGGCGAACCCGACGCCGGGCCCGGCCAGGGTCGTGACCAGCCGTTTGCCGGGCGACAGCGCACCGGCTGCGCTGGTCAGCCCACCCATCCCGTACAGCACGACGCTGGGCTGGCGACCGAAGGCCCGGAAGGACACGGCATGGCCCAGCTCGTGGATGAGGATGCCGATGAAGACCAGGCCGATCCACTCCACGACCAGCACGACGTCCAGCCCACCACCGACCGTGGCCCGCTGCAGGCCGAACAGGCCCATGATCACCCAGAAGGTGGTGTCGACCCGGACGGGGATGTCACCGATCTTGAACGCCAGACCACGCATGCCCCCATGGTGCCTGTCCGGTGGTCAAGGCCCGCAAAAAGCTGCGGGTCGTCACCGCTACGTACACTGCACGCCCCATGGACCTGCCCAAGAGCTATGACCCGACCGCGCTGGAGCCGGAGCTGTACGAGTGGTGGGAGGACAACGGGTTCTTCCACGCCGAGGCCGACGACGACGGCGAGCCGTTCGCGATCGTCATCCCCCCGCCCAACGTCACCGGGTCGCTGCACATCGGCCACGCGCTGGACAACACCATCCAGGACGTGCTGGTCCGCCGTGCACGGATGCAGGGCCGCAACGCCGTGTGGCTGCCCGGAACCGACCACGCCGGCATCGCCACGCAGACCGTCGTCGAGCGTCAGCTGGCCGAGGAGGGGCTGACCCGTCACGACCTGGGGCGCGAGGCGTTCCTCGAGCGCGTGTGGGAGTGGAAGGCGGAGTCCGGCGGGACGATCCTGGGCCAGCTGCGCCGACTGGGTGCCAGCTGCGACTGGGAGCGCGAGGCCTTCACGTTCGACGACCAGCGCTCGGCCGCGGTCCGCAAGGTCTTCTGCGACCTGCACGAGGAGGGCCTGATCTACCGCGGTCTGCGGCTGATCAACTGGGACCCCAAGGCCGCCACCGCCCTGTCGGACATCGAGGTCGACCACGTCGAGGTCAAGGGCTCGATGACCTACATGCGCTACCCGGCCGCCGACGGCGGCGAGGGTGTCGTGGTGGCCACGACCCGGCCCGAGACGATGCTTGGTGACACCGCCGTCGCGGTCCACCCCGAGGACGAGCGGTACGCCCACCTGATCGGCCGGACCGTCGTCGTCCCCTTCGTCGACCGTGAGATCCCCGTCATCGCCGACGAGCACGTCGACCCCGAGTTCGGGACCGGTGCGGTCAAGGTCACGCCCGCCCACGACCCCAACGACTACGAGATCGGCGTCCGCCACGACCTGCCGATGATCGACGTGATGACCGACGACGCGGCGATCAACGCCAACGGCGGTCCCTACGCGGGGCTGGACCGGTTCGAGGCACGCCGGCAGATCCAGGCGGACCTGCAGACGCAGGGGTACCTGGTCAGGATCGAGGAGCACGTCCACCAGGTCGGGCACTCCTCGCGCACCAAGGTCCCGATCGAGCCGCGCCTGTCCGACCAGTGGTTCGTCGACGTCGCACCTCTGGCCGACAAGGCGATCGCCGCGGTCCGCGACGGACGCACCACCTTCGTCCCGCAGCGCAACACCAAGGGCTTCCTGGACTGGCTGGAGAACCTGCACGACTGGTGCATCTCGCGCCAGCTGTGGTGGGGGCACCGCATCCCGGCCTGGTACGACGCCGACGGCGGGGTCCACGTCTTCCGCGAGGACCCGACCGAGGCGCAGATCGCCGAGCTGGGGCTGACCCACCAGGACGAGGACGTCCTGGACACCTGGTTCTCCTCGCAGCTGTGGCCCTTCGTCACGCTGGGCTGGCCTGAGCAGACACCCGAGATGGCCACGTGGTTCCCCACCGACGTGCTGGTCACCGGCTACGACATCAACACCTTCTGGGTCAGCCGGATGCTGATGATCAGCACCCACCTGCTGGGCGAGGTCCCGTTCCACACCGTGCTGAACCACGGCCTGGTCCGCGACGCCCACGGCAAGAAGATGTCGAAGTCCTTCGGCAACGTCATCGACCCGCTGGACCTGATCGCCACCTACGGCGCCGACGCGCTGCGCTACGCCCTGCTGCGGGCGGCACCGCCCGGACAGGACGTGCCGCTGGCGGAGGAGTGGGTCGAGGGCGGCCGTCGCTTCGCCAACAAGCTGTGGAACGTCGCCCGTCTGGTCATCGACCGGGCCGGGATCGGCACGCCTGAGGGCGTGTCGGTCGACGAGGGGCTGCCGGCCGACGCCGACCTGCGTCTGGAGGACCGCTGGATCCTTGCCCGCCTGGAGGCCGCCCAGCAGGTCGCCGACGCCGCCTACGACGCCAACGACATCGCCCCGGCGGCCCGTGGGATGTACCACTTCATCTGGGACGAGCTGGCCGACTGGTACCTGGAGCTGGCCAAGCTGCGCGACGACCGTGCCTCCAAGCAGGTGCTGGTGACGGTGCTCGACGCGGCGCTGCGGCTGCTGCACCCGGTCATGCCGTTCGTCACCGAGCAGATCTGGCGCTCGCTGCACGGCCTGACCCCGGCCGACACCGACGTCGCGCTGATGCGCTCGGCCTGGCCGGGCACGCTGCGCGGCGCCGACCCGGTGGCCGAGCAGGGCTTCGCGGTCGTGCAGGAGGTCGTCACCGAGCTGCGCAAGCTGCGGGCCGAGTACGACATCCCGCCCAAGCAGCGCATCACCGTCAGCGCCGTCGCCTCGGGTGAGGTGCGTGCCGCGATGGACGCCGGCCAGGACGGCATCCAGCGGCTGGCCGGGGTCGACGTGCTCAGCTTCGACAGCGCCGCCCCCGACGGGCTGGTCGGCAAGGTCCTCGCAGCAGGTGCCGAGCTGTACGTGTCCCTGGACGGCATCGTGGACCTCGCCGAGGAGAGGGCGCGACTGGAGCGCGAGCTGGCCGACGCACAGGGCGAGAAGCGGCGTGCCGAGGGCAAGCTGTCCAACGACAGCTTCGTGTCCAAGGCCCCCGAGGCCGTCGTCGCGGCCGAGCGACAGAAGGTCGCGGACTGGACCGAGGCCATCGCGAAGCTCACCGAGCAGATCAGCGAGATGGACACCGCCGGTGGCTGAGGACACCACCTCCCTGGCGACCCCTGCCGCCGTCGCCGCCCACCTGGAGGCGCTGAACCTGGCGGGAATCGGCTTCGCGACGAAGCGGCTGCTGGGCAAGGACCCGCGGCCGGTCGCCGGACAGTTCACGATGTGGGACCGCCAGGACCTGCCGTCGCTGCCGTCGCTGACCGAGGGCTTCTGGGCGGCCCTCGCGCCGCTGCGGACCGGGCGGCCACAGCAGGCCGCGGCGGCCAGCTGTGACCTGGTGCTGCAGGGCCGTGAGCGTGACCCGGACGTGGCGGCCACCGCCGCGGAGAACTGCGGGGTGGCCGGCAAGGCGCAGTTCCGGCGTGCACCGCTGACCCTGGACCCCGCCGACCAGACCACCCGCGACCTGCTGGACGCCGTCAAGGAGTTCTGGCGGGGTCTGGGCACGGTCTACGACCAGGTCCGCACCAGAGTGATCGAGGGCGACCACGCCCGGGCCGTGCGGCTGCTGGGCAGGGCCTCCACGGTGCTCGAGCCGATCGTGGCCCGGGTCGCGGCGAACGCGGTGACCGTCGCCGGTGCCGGCACCGCGGCGGCGTCCGTCGAGGCGCCCGAGCAGACCGACGTCGAGGAGTCCCACGTCCGGGACGCCGACGTCCAGGACTCCCGCGTCCAGGCCACCAACGTCGAGCAGGAGCGCACCCAGGCGATGCCCGGCCACCAGGTCCGCGGGGCGCTGGGTGACCGGACACAGGCCGAGCAGCGGGCCGAGGCGTTCGCCCGGTCCCAGCCGGTCCGTGACGAGCCGGTCGTGCGTCCCCGGCCCGTCGAGGTCCTGTCGACCAAGCCGGTCCGCAACCACGTGGTCGCGCCCATCGTGTTCCTCCTGGTCGTCGCCGGCGTCGCGCTGTTCGTGATCTTCAGCGTCCTCAACGGCCCGAACCCGCTGGCCCAGTGATGGACCTCCCCGACCTGAGCGCGGCCGTCGACTCGATCATGGCCCGCAGCCCCGGGCGCATGGTCCCCGACCTGGACCGCATCACCGACCTGGTCGAGCTGCTGGGGCAGCCGCAGACCACCTTCGACACGGTCCACCTGACGGGCACCAACGGCAAGACCTCGACCACGGCGATGCTGTCCAGCCTGTTCGCCGCCGCCGGTCTGATCCCCGGGTCCTACTCCAGCCCCCACCTGCAGGACGTCCGCGAGCGCATCCGTGTCGCCGGGCGTCCGATCGACGCCGAGGACCTGGCCCGTCACATCGCCTACCTGCAGCCGTTCCTGGACGTCGTGGACGGCCGACACCCGGACCGGGTGACGTTCTTCGAGGTGCTGACGGCGCTGGCCTTCCTGCACTTCGCCGACGTGCCCGTCAACGTCGGGATCCTGGAGGTCGGCATGGGCGGCACCTGGGACGCCACCAACGTGATCGACGCCGCCGTCGCCGTCATCACCCGTGTCTCGCAGGACCACCCCGAGCTGGGCGCCACACCCGTCGAGAAGGCCAACGAGAAGGTCGGCATCATCAAGCCCGGCGCGTTCGTGGTGTCCGCCGAGCAGGACCGGGACGTGCTGCAGGTCATCCGGGACCGCGCCGACGCGATGGACGCCACCCTGAAGGTCGCCGGGCGTGACTTCGAGCTGCTGGGCAGGGCGCCGGCCGTGAACGGCCAGCAGGTCGACATCCAGGGCGTCCGCGGGACGTACAACGAGATCTTCCTGCCCCTCTTCGGTCGGCACCAGGCACACAACGCGGCGCTTGCGCTGGCGGCCTTCGAGGCGTTCCACCGCTTCGAGGTCGAGCTGGACCCCGACCTCGTGCAGGAGGGCTTCGCCGCCGTCCGCGTCCCCGGCCGGCTCGAGCCGGTGCCGCGCGAGGGTCAGGCCCTCGTCATCCTGGACGGGGCCCACAACCCCGCCGGCATGGCGTCCCTGGCCCAGGCCCTGCCGCACGAGTTCGCCTTCGAGCGCCGCGTGGCGGTGCTGGGGGTGCTCGACGACAAGGACGTCGAGGCGATGGTCGAGGCCCTCGCCCCGGCCGTGGACCACGTCATCGCCGTCGCGCCCGACAACAGCCGTGCCGCCGACCCCGGGCGGATCGCCGCAGCGTGCGTCCAGCTGGGCCTCAGCGTCGAGGAGGCCGACGACGCCGAGCACGCCCTGGACCTGGCCGAAGGCATCACCCGCCCGGCCGACGGCATCGTCGTGACGGGGTCGCTGTACCTCGTCGGGTCGATGCGCACGATCCTGGACCTGGACCCGGCCTGACCCACCCGCCGGCGTCTAACGGTGGCGGGGGTCCGGTGCCGGCGCCCCTTTTTGACGCGATCGGGGCCGAACTCGCCTCCGCACGAGGAACGGCACGATCCGACGAACGGTGGCGCGCCGAACGGTGGCGCGCCGAACGGTGGCGCGCCGAACGGTTGTGCGTCGAGCGGTGCCGCCGGCGGTGAACGGCGCACGCCGGCGTCAGCTGCTGCCCCTCAGGCTCCTGCGGGCACAAGCCGTCGGATGACGTCGGCGACCTCCTCGGGGCTGAACGACAGCGTGGCGTCCCCGACCGTCAGCTCGATCACGCGGAAGCCCGGGACGTCGGTGGGCATGGTGCCGGGGTAGACGAAGATCCCCTCCTCCTCGGCCAGGCGGACGGCCGCGGCGACGAACGCCTCGTCGGTCGTCTCCAGGTGCAGGTGCATCATCGCGGTGTGCGGAGGATCGGGGGTGGGGCGCACGCCGGGCACGTCGGCCAGGGCCGCGGCGATGGCGCGGCAGTGCGCGACGTAGCGCGGCATCCGTGGCAGGCGCAGGTCCAGGCCCGCCATGGCCGAGGCCGCCGCCGGCCACATGCCGAACAGCGTCCCGCCGTGGCGGGCCCGCCAGGCACGCGCGCGGGCGATCACGTCCTCCTCACCCGCCAGGCAGCAGCCGGCCAGCCCGCCCAGCCCCTTGTAGAAGGACACGTAGACCGTGTCGAACAGCCCGGCGACCTCGGCCAGCGGGCGGTCGTAGAACGTCGTGGACTCCCACAGACGCGCCCCGTCCAGGTGCGCAGCCGCGCCGGTGGACCGCACCCACTCGACCTGGGCGACCAGGTCCTCCCAGGCGGGCAGGTGGCCGCCGATCTCGCGCTGCGGCAGCTCCCACAGCACCGCGGCCACCGGCTCATCGAGCGCCTGCAGGTCGTCGAGCGTCAGCAGCGAGCGGGCGTCGCCGACGGTCCGCCCCACCAGGTCGTGCAGCCGCTGGTAGGCCTTGTCCTCGTGCAGCTCCAGGTGCGACAGCGGGTGGAACGTCACGGTGCGCAGTCCCCGCTCGTCGGCGTGGACCCGCAGCGCGATCTGCTGGGCCATGGTTCCGCTGGGCATGAAGACGGCGGCGGGGGCGCCCAGCAGGTCAGCGACCCGCTCCTCGAGTGCCGTGACGACCCCGCCGGTCCCGTACCGGTCGACCTCGATGTCCTCGGGCAGGGACGCCAGCATCTGCGCGGCCGTCGGGTTGCCGTGCCACGACAGCGCGCGGTCGCACATGCATCGCAGGGCCGGGATGTCGATGTCGTCGGTCATGCCGCGCATCCTCGCAGCCGGCGTCGGGGGTGCTCACCATGGCCGGTCGCCCGGTGACCGGACCGTGGCACAGCGCGTACCCTGCGCGGCCATGGCTACCGAATCCACCCTGATCCTGATCAAGCCCGACGGCGTCGCCCGCGGCCTCATCGGCGAGGTCATCCGCCGCATCGAGCGCAAGGGCCTCACCATCTCCAAGATGGAGCTGCGCACCCTCGAGCGCGAGGTCGCCGAGGAGCACTACGGCGAGCACCGCGAGCGCCCCTTCTTCGGCGAGCTCGTCGACTTCATCACCAGCGCCCCCCTGGTCGCGATGGTCGTCACCGGCCCCGACGCCATCAAGGCGATGCGGCAGCTGGCCGGCGCCACCAACCCGCTGGAGGCCACCGCCGGCTCGATCCGCGGCGAGTTCGCCACCGAGATCGGCGAGAACATCATCCACGGCTCGGACAGCCCCGAGTCCGCCGAGCGCGAGATCGGGATCTTCTTCCCGTAGGTCCCGCTCCATGCAGCGACGCCCTCCCGGCCACCGGGAGGGCGTTCGTCGTCCCGGGCCCCAGACCCCACCGCCGCCCTCTCGACCCACTTAGCCGCGTTCAGCTGAGGAGTCCGCACGCCCAGAGGGCGGCAGAAGCCGGTCCGCGGGGCCCCTCTGGGCCCACCCGGGAACCGTTCCCAGGAACGAGTGGGTTGAGAGGGCGTGGGCCGGGTGTACGGCGCCCGCCGGCGAAACTTCCTCACGACCATGCTCGACCTCTTCCACCGCCGCTCGGAGCTTTCGGTGGTCGACGACCAGATCGGGAGCCCGACCTGGGCGCACGAGATCGCATCGGCGACCGCCGACCTGATCGAGCGGCTGGCGCGCGAGGGTTCGCCGGGCGCCGGCGACGGCCGGGCGACCGGAGCGCCGAGCGCCCGGTGCCTGCTCGC
>JBFKGB010000097.1:0-10063 GCA_041633535.1 Euzebya sp.
GACCTCGCCGGCGGCGACCGTCGTGACCGCCGACGTCCCGATCGCGTAGACGTCGGCCAGGTAGGCGTAGCCCGAGGGGGCCGACAGGTAACCGGCGTCGGCACACAGCACGCCGGCCCCGGCCTGCTCCTGGGTGCCGTCGGCCCCGATGGTGCTGGCCAGCCACGTCACCGTCGGCTCCTCCTCGGCCGGCACCCGGTCCGCCGGGACGAACAGCGCCAGCCGGGCGTCGACCTGCGTGGGACCCAACCAGCGCAGCCCACGGTCCAGCTCCTCGGCCGCGACCGCCTCGAAGGAGTCCGTGGCGTCGACGGGCGGCGCGGTGAGGCCCAGCGCCATGGCCCACGCGGCTCCCGAGTAGTCCCAGTACACGTCGACGTCACCGTCCAGGGCCGCCCCCCGCACCCTCGCGGTGTCGCCCAGCTCGGGGACGACCTCGACGGGGACCTCCTCCCGCCGCAGCAGCTCCAGGGTCAGCGCGGCGAGCACCTGCTGCTCGGTCGTCGACCCGGCACCGACCCGCACGACGTCGTCGGGTGGTGCGGGGGTGCACCCTGCCAGGAGCAGCAGCGCGAGGACCCCCGCCAGCAGCACGGCGGTCGACCGGCGGGCAGGGGCGGCGGTGATGACGGAGCGCAGCACGCTGCGACGGTACCCTCCGCCTTCGATCAACCCAGAGGAGCAGTCGACGTCATGCACCGCAGATCCTTCATCCGGACCGCAACGCTCGCGGTGACCGCCGGCATGGCCACGGCCTGTGGCGGCGGCGGTGGCGGCGGGACCGCCATCGAGGACCTCCCCGGCATCGAGGAGCAGACCCTCGCGGTGCTGGCCGCATCCCTTGAGTTCCTGACCGGCCCGGACCGTTGGATCGCCTTCGGCATCACGACGCTGGACCGGTCCCCGCTGGCGGAGGACCGGGCGGTGGAGGTGTACCTGCGGACGCTCACGGGCGACCCCGAGGCACAGGGGGAGGTCGTGCTGGGCCCGCTGCCCGCCACCTTCTCGCCGGCCAGCGAGACGGGGCAGAGCATCTACTACCTGCAGACCGACCTCGAGGTCGAGGGGCTGTTCGAGATCGTCGCCATCAGCGGCGACGACTTCGGCACCGCTGCGGTGCAGATCGTCGACCCAGCCAACTCCCGCGTCATCAACCCCGAGGACAACAGCCCGGTCGTGCCCGGCACCATGGCCATCAGCGCGCCCACCCCCACGGTCGAGGACGACCGTGGTGTGTTCAGCATCTGCACCCAGTCACCGCAGTGCGGCATGCACGAGATGAGCCTGGACGAGGCGCTGGCGACCGGACGGCCCGTGGTCGTGATGTTCGCCACCCCGCAGTTCTGCCAGACCGCCGTGTGCGGCCCGTCGGTGGAGACCCTCGACGGCATCCGCACCTCCGGGGAGTGGGGCGACACGATCTTCATCCACTCCGAGATCTTCGCCGAGGAGCCGACCGGGGCGCAGGCCGCCGCGACGCCGGTGACCGAGGCGGTCGCCGCGTGGGGACTGCCGACCGAGCCGTGGCTGTTCACCGTCGAGGCGGACGGACGGATCCTGGAGCGGCTGGACGGGCCCATGCCCGAGCCGGTGCTGCGGAGCATGGTCGAGAACGTCTCGGCCTAGCCGTCCGGCTGCTCGTCGTCCCCTGCCTGGCCGGGGAGGGGCTCGCTGAGCAGCGGGCCCATGCGTCGCGGGGCGATGCCCACGTCGGGGGACGACAGCCGTTCGCCGCGCTTGCCCGCCCGGTCGGCACCACCGAGGGCGTGCAGGGCCGTGGTCACCGCTGCACCCAGCATGAGCGCGACGACCAGGATCCCGACCCAGCGCCCCATCAGCGCGAACGTCAGACCGTTCAGCACGCCGTCGACGATGCAGCCCATGAGCGCCAGCGCCGTCAGGGCCAGCGCCATCGACCGCAGCCGCCGGGGTACGCCGTCGAAGTCGACGAGGGCGGGGTCGGTGGTCTCGGTGCGCTCGGGGCTCTGCGGGGTCGACATGCCCGTCGAGGCTACCCGCCCGCCGGGGTCTCAGGACTCCCACAGACAGAGGTGGCAGGCTCATCGACATGCAGCCCGAGGACAGACCTGACGTGCTGGTGGTCGACGACGACCCCGCGATCCTGCGGTCGCTCGTGCGCGCGCTCACGCTGGAGGGCTTCAGCCCCCGGACGGCGGACGGCGGCCTCCCGGCCCTCGCGGCCGTGCGGCAGCAGCGGCCCGACGTCATGGTCCTCGACATCGGGATGCCGGGCGTCGACGGCATCCAGGTGACCCGGCGTCTGCGGTCGGACGGCATCGAGACACCGATCTGCATCCTGTCGGCCCGTGACGAGGTCGTCGACCGCGTTGCCGGGCTCGAGGCCGGAGCCGACGACTACCTGGTCAAGCCCTTCGCGCTGGAGGAGCTGGTCGCCCGTCTGCACGCGCTGCTGCGTCGGGCCGGGGGACGCACCGCGGGTGACGGCACGCTGGTCGTCGGCGACCTGTCGCTGGACCCTGCCAGCCGCCTGGTGCGGCGGGCCGGGCATGACGTGGAGCTGACCCGCCGCGAGTTCGACCTGCTGCAGACCCTCATGGAGCACGCCAACGTCGTGCTGTCCCGCGCCCAGCTGCTGGAGCTGGTGTGGGGCTACGACTTCGCCACCGACGGCAACGTCGTCGACGTGTTCGTGGGCTATCTGCGACGCAAGACCGAGGTCGAGGGCCTGCCCCGCATGATCCACACGTCCCGCGGGATCGGCTTCGTCCTGCGACCTGTCGTCGAGACCCCATGAGCTCGCTGCGGACGCGGGTCGCCCTGATCACGACCCTGGTCGTGGCCGGGGCGTTCCTGCTGACCGGGCTGCTGGTCGTCGGCTCCTCCGGCCGTGACGCCCGCGAGCGGCTGGACGAGGACCTGGACCGCCGGCTGACGCTGCTGACCGACGCGTTCCCCGACGGCCGCGGCGGACCCCGCCCCCCTGGTGGGACCGTCGGCGACGGCCGGATCGTCGACGCGCTGCGTCAGGCGGCCCAGCGTTCGCTGGGGCGCGGCTTCTTCGGCCTCGTCACCGACGCCGAGGGAGACCGGGTCGCCGTCGTGGGTGACGTGCCCGCGAGCCTGCCCCCGACCGGTGACGTCAGCGACCTGCAGTACACCGACACCGACGGGGTGGTCTGGCGTGTCCGGACCGCGGAGGTCCGCGCCGGCGGCGCCCGCATCAGCGTGGGTGCTGACGTCGGCCGTCTGGTGGACGAGCCGCTGACCGACCTGGTCCGACGGCTGGTGGTGCTCGGCGGCCTGGCGGCGCTGATGACCGGTGTCGTGACCGCCGGCGTGGTGACGGTGGCCACGCGCCCCCTGGGACGCCTGCGCGACGCCACGACGCGGGTGGCCGGCACCGAGGACCTGGCCACACGGGTGCAGCTGGGGTCGGCACCCCGGGAGGTGCAGGAGGTCGCCGACGGGCTGAACACCATGCTGGCCCGGCTGGAGGCCTCGACGGCTGCGCAGGCCGCGGCGCTGCACGGGGCCCAGCGCTTCGCTGCGGATGCGGGCCACGAGCTGCGGACACCCCTGACGGCGATGCAGGCTGACCTGGAGGCGCTGGTCCGCAACCCCGACGCGCCCGCGCGGGTGCGGCAGGAGGCCCTGGCAGAGGTCAGCGACGAGGTCCGGCGCCTGTCGGGGCTGCTGGCCAGCCTGCAGTCCCTGGCCCGCGCCGACTCCGGTGCCATGCCGCCCAGCGACGCCGTGGACCTGCACGACCTGGCCTCGACGGCCGTGCAGGCCGCCGCGACCCGCTTCCCCGGGGTGACGCTCACCGGACCGCCGGACGGCCAGCCGGTCGTGGTGCGCGGCGCCGAGCCGTGGCTGCGCAGCATCGTGGACAACCTGCTGGCCAACGCGGCGCTGCACGGTCGCCGGGACGGCCACGTACAGGTGCGTGTCGATCGTGTGGCCGACGGTGTGCGCCTGCTGGTGGACGACGACGGACCGGGGATCCCGGCAGACCAGCGTGCGGCGGTCTTCAGCCGGTTCGTCCGCGGAGCGGACGCCGACGACCGGCCGGGCAGCGGCCTGGGCCTGTCGCTGGTCGCCCAGCTGGTGGCGTTGCACGGCGGGACGGTCGCCGTCGAGGACAGCCCGCTGGGCGGCGCCCGTCTGCAGGTGCTGCTGCCCCCCGCCTGACCGGCAACGGCACGTCGCCCGACGCCACGTCGCCTGACGGCACGATCGGGCCGCTCGTCGCCCAGCGACGAGTTCGGCCCCGATCGCGCCACACGTCGCGTCACACGTCGCGCCCAGGTCGGCGCCCGCGGCCCACCGCCCGCTGTCCACCGCCCGCGGTCCACCGCCCGCCGGACGCCCGTCAGGGCTACAGGGAGGGGTCGGACAGGTCCAGGCCCCGCAGCTGGTCCTCCAGCCGCTGCACCTCGATGGCGACGGCCTCCATGTCCCTGGCGATCCGCACGTCGTACTGGGGGAACAGGATCTGGAAGGACGTCTCGGCGGCGCCGATCTGCCAACCGACGGACCCGCAGAACTCACCCAGGTCGAACTCCCAGGTGAACAGCAGGTCCGAGCCGTCGTCGTGCACCCACTGGGTCAGGAACCGGTTGGGCTGGCGGGAGTACTGCACCACGCCCTTGCGGTCGGCCTGCACGGCGACGAAGCCGAGGGCCTCCAGCTCGGAGTGCAGGACGTCCTCGTCGTACTGGTCAGCAGGGGAATCCACGCGGCCAACTTACACTGGCCCCGCGTGACCTCCTCCTCCACAGACGACCCCGCTGCCGACATGACGGCCACCTCTGGGGCAGACACCCGACCGGACCCCGGTCAGCGGGTGCTCGGCGGGCGCTACCAGCTCGGCCGGCGCATCGGCGCGGGCGGGATGGCGACGATCCTGCGGGCCGACGACCCCCCGATGGAGCGCCAGGTCGCCATCAAGGTCCTGCACCGCCATCTGGCCGACGACCCCGAGGTCCGGACCCGCTTCAAGGCCGAGGCCCGCCACGCGGCCTCGCTCAGCCACCCCAACATCGTGGCTGTCTACGACCAGGGCGAGGCGGACCTGCCCTACATCGTGATGGAGCTGATCGACGGGCCCAGCCTGCGTGAGGTCCTGG
The DNA here is from genome assembly GCA_041633535.1 of Euzebya sp. Classification (GTDB taxonomy): domain Bacteria; phylum Actinomycetota; class Nitriliruptoria; order Euzebyales; family Euzebyaceae; genus Euzebya. The sequence goes on from JBFKGB010000097.1 coordinate 5,112, forward strand.
CCGCCCACGGACCGATGTCGCCCGAGGAGATGCTGGCGGTCATCGTCCCGCTGTGCGGGGCGCTGACCTCGGCCCACGCCCAGGGTCTCGTGCACCGCGACGTCAAGCCCGAGAACGTGCTGGTCACCACCGACGGGACCCCCAAGCTGGCCGACTTCGGCATCGCGCGGGTCATGGCGGCGACCAGCCACACGGCCACCGGCACGCTGGTGGGCAGCGTCCACTACCTGGCGCCCGAGCTGGTGGGCGGCATCGAGGCCACCCCCGCCAGCGACCAGTACGCCGTCGGCGTGATGGTCTACGAGCTGCTGACCGGCCGCAAGCCGCTGCCGGCGGAGACCCCGATGGCCATCGCCCTGCGGCACGCCAGCGAGGACGTCCCCCCGCCCAGCCGCTACGCCCCGGAGGTCTCGGCGGCGCTGGACGACGTCGTGGCACGGGCCACGTCGCGGCAGCCGTCCGAGCGGTACCCCTCGATGGAGGAGCTGGCCGGGGCGCTGACCGCCGCCGTGCCCGACGGGCCGGCACCGGTGACCACCGTCACCGACGACGGCTCGCTGCACACCCTGATCCTGCCCCCTGCCGACCAGGCCACGCAGGCGCTGTCCCACGAGGCCATCGACGGGCACCGTGCCGCGCGCGAGGACCTGGCGCGACGCCGGGACCCCGACGGGCGCCGTGGCCGCGGCCCTCGTGACGAGGTCCGCCGACCTCGGCGGACCCGCAGGCTGGCGGTGGTCCTGACCACGGTCCTGCTGGTCCTGGGTCTGCTCGCCGGCGGCGGCTACGCCTACTGGGACCAGGTGGTCGCGCCGGTCGCGGTCATCCCGGACCTGGTGGGGATGGACCGGAGGGAGGCCGAGGCGGTCCTTCGTGACCTGGACCTGAGTCTGGAGATCGAGTCCGAGCAGCACCGCCTGACCGAGCCGGCCGGCGAGGTGCTGGGGCAGCGACCCGCCCGGGGTGAGGAACTGCGGGCCGGTGCGATCGTCGAGGTCGTGCTGTCCCGCGGCCCGCAGATCGTCGACATGCCCGACATGCTGGGGCGGCCCTACGAGGACTTCCTGACCGTGCTCGAGGCCAACGTCTTCAGCGTCGACCTGTCCCGCGAGCACAGCGACACCGTGCCGGCGGGCCACGTCATGGGCCAGAGCCCCGAGCCGGATGCGCGGGTCCCCCAGGGCACCGACGTGTCGGTCACCGTGTCCCTGGGCATCGAGCAGGTCACCGTCCCCACGATGGTCGGGCGGACGCAGGAGGACGCCGAGGCGGCCGCCGCACAGGCCCGTCTGGGCCGGGTGACCGTCACCGAGGAGTACAGCGACGAGGTCCCCCAGCGCGGGATCGTGATCAGCCAGTCGCTGCCGGCCGACACCGAGGTCGACAAGGGCAGCGACGTGGCGCTGGTCGTGTCCCGTGGACCGCTGACCGTCTCGACGCCCGACGTCGGCGGCATGGACGTCGACGACGCACGGGCCGCCATCGAGGCGCTGGGCCTGACCGTGACCCCCGTCACCGAGCCCCAGCCGACCCTGGGCCCGTTCACCATCGCCCCGGCCAACCGGGTGCAGGGGCAGGTGCCCGCCGCCGGGACGGCCATCCGGCGCGGCGAGGCCGTGGAGATCTACTACTACACGCCCCGCTGACCCACGGGCCTACTCGGGCGCCGCCTCGACGACGATCTCGCTGATCGCCAGGTCGGTGTAGCGGGCGCCGGGCAGGGCCTCCTCGACCACGATCCGGATCCGGTCGGTGCGGACCGGTTCGGGCAGGTCGATGGCCTGGGGTCCGATGACGTCACGCAGCCTGACCCGGAACTGCCGGTCGGCGGCCTCGATCCGGACGGCTGCGGCGCGCCCGTTCTCGGCGAACGCCACCTCGTCACCCTGGTCACCGTTCCACAGCAGCAGCCGCGCCACGCGGACGGGTTCGGCGGTGGTGACCTCGATCCACTCCTGCGTGCCCGGCCCGGCCTGGGCCTCGGTCCACGCAGTCGTCGGGTCCCCGTCGATCGCCCGGGACGCCGGGTGGTCCTGCAGGGCCGTGCTGGCCGAGGCGGACTGCAGCACGACGCCGGCGGGGACGTCCAGGGTGTCGGGGGTCGTGACCCGCGAGGTGACCAGGGCCAGCAGGACCCCGGCGGTGATCAGGCCCGCGAGGATCACCAGGCTGAGGATGACCGGCGGGGACTCCGATCGGGCGTGGGTCAGCGGCACCTCGCCGGTCGTGGGTGGCAGCGCGTCGCCACCGGGCACCTCGTCCCGCAGCGGCGCACCGCAGCGGGCACACAGGGGACGGCTCTCGGCGTTGCCGGCACCGCAGCTCTCGCACTCCACCAGCCGTGCCGCCCGGTCCCCCGTCGCGCCCATCAGCTCCTCGGGACGTGCGGTCGACCGCGGGGCCGCCCCCGTGGGCGTACCGCAGTCGGTGCAGAACCGGGCACCCGCCTGCAGGGGGGCGTCACAGGAGCTGCAGGTCGGGGGCGGCACGCACCAGATCATGGCACGGGGTCGCGCAGCGGCGAGGGAGCCGGACCCCCTGTCAGTCGCCGTCGGTGCGGAACCGGCGTGCCCGTTCGCGGATCGCCCGCCGCTCGGCGTCGTCGAACCGGTCCAGGTTGGACAGGATCGGGGCCATCCTGCGGTTCGCCGAGAGCGTCGTGCGATGGCGCGACAGGAAGTCCCAGTACAGGCTGTTGAACGGGCACGAGTCGTCCTCGGTCCGCGTCGACGCATCGAACGCGCAGCCCCTGCAGTAGGTCGTCATGCGGTCGACGTACCGGGCCGTCGAGGCGTACGGCTTGGTCGCCATGACGCCCCCGTCGGCCCACTGCGACATGCCCACGACGTTGGGGACCATGACCCAGTCGAAGGCGTCGACGTACATGCTGTGGAACCAGTCGGTCAGCTCCTGCGGGTCCGTCCCGGCCATCAGGGCGTAGGAGCCCAGGATCATCAGCCGTGGGATGTGGTGGTTCCAGCCGCGGGCCAGCAGGTCCTCCACCGACCCACGGACGCAGGCCATGTCGGTCGCGGCGTCCCAGAACGGCTCGGGCACGGCACCGGTCTGCCCCAGGTGGTTCTCGCTGCGCCACGTCGGCATCCGGTGCCAGTAGATGCCCCAGACGTACTCGCGCCAGCCGACGACCTGCCGCAGGAACCCCTCCAGGGAGTTCAGCCGGACGTCACCGTCACCACCGTCCCACGCGGCGTGCACGGCCTCACCCACCTGACGGGGGTGCAGCAGCCCGTAGTTCAGCGGCACCGACAGCAGCGAGTGCCACATGAACGGCTCCTCGGCGACGACGGCGTCCTCCAACGGCCCGAACCCGTCCAGCCGGGTGCGGATGAAGTGGTCGAGGGCGTCCTGCGCCTCGGCGCCGGTGACGGGGAACAGCCGCTCGTCGTAGGAGCCGTACAGCTCCAGACCCAGCGCCTGCTCGAACCCTGCGACCTGCTGCCGCACGACGGTGTCGACCTCGTCCTCGACCGGCCGCCAGGGCGGCGGCGGGTCCACCGTGCCTCGACGCGGCGGCTTCTGACGGTTCTCCTTGTCGTAGTTCCACTCCCCGCCCGCAGGCTGACCGTCCGGTGTCATCAGCCAGCCGGTGTCCTTGCGGACCTCGCGGTAGAACCACTCAAGCCCGAGGGTCTTGCGGCCGGCGGCCCAGCGGGCGAACCCCTCCTCCCCCACGACGAATGCGTCGTTGGGCACCTGGGCCACGCCCAGCCCCTCCAAGCGCTGACGCAGGTCCCAGGACGAGGGGGCCATGACGACGGGGTCCACCACGCCGGCCAGACCGTCACCGAAGGTGTCGGCGGTGCGCAGGTCGACCTCGAAGCCCTCCTCGCGCAACGCGTCGGCGAACCGCCGCATGGCCTGCAGCACCAGGTGCAGCTTCGCCCGGTGCCAGGGCCGCTGGGCCAGCTTCGCCCGGCTGATGACCATCCGGACGGTCACGTCCTCAGGGCCCACGTCGGCCAGCGCGCCCCCGTGCCGGTTCAGCTGGTCGCCCAGGACCACGACCGTCCGTCGCGCAGCGGGGCTCACGGGATGGCGTCGAGGCTGGCGACGAGGCCCTGCAGGTCGGCGATCCCGAAGGGCTTGGGCAGCTGCAGGATCCCCTCGGCGTCCGCGGAGTCCAGCCAGGTGTCGGGCAGCATGGCCGACAGCAGCGCGACCCGGGGCGGCAGCAGGCCGTCGGCGCGCAGCCGTCGCACCAGCTGCAGGCCGGTCTCCCCCGGCATCGACACGTCCAGCAGGAGCGTGTCGACGCCGCCCTCGGCCAGCAGGTCGTAGGCCTGGGCGGCGTTCGGTGCGGTCTGCACCTCGTGCCCCATGCGCTCGAGGTTGATCCGCAGGATCATCCTGATGTCAGCCTCGTCGTCGACGATCAGGACCCGCACCCTCAGACCTCCTGGTAGCTGTAGCGCTGCTCGGTGAACGGATCGGCGTCGTTGTGGTAGCCGCGCTCCTCCCAGAAGCCCCGTCGGTCGGCCGTCATGACCTCGATGCCGGTCAACCACTTGGCCGACTTCCAGGCGTACAGCTTCGGGAGGATCAGACGCAACGGCCAGCCGTGCTCGACGGTCATGTCCTCGCCGTTGCGGCGCCAGGCGAAGACGACGTCGTCATCCAGCATCGCGTCCAGCGGCACGTTCGTGGTGTAGCCCTCGGCCCCGTGCAGCATGACGTGGGACGCCTGGGCCGTCGGGCGCAGCCGCGACATCAGCTCACGCGAGGCGACGCCGAACCAGTCGTTGTCGAACACGCTGAACTTGGTGACGCAGTGGAAGTCGGCGTGCACCGTCGTCGTCGGCAGCTGCTTGAACGCCTCGATCGTCCACTGGGTGGGGTTCTCCACCGCACCCCAGGCCCTGATGTGCTGGGTCCGCTCGTCCACCTGCGGCGTGGCGCCGAAGTTCAGCACCGGCCAGCCGCGGGCCTCGTAC
>JBFKGB010000098.1:0-10049 GCA_041633535.1 Euzebya sp.
CCGCCCTCTCGGCCCAGTCGACGGCCCTGGCGGGACGGACGATGCCCCATCGGACCACACCACTCCCTGGCGTGTGCTGCGCCCACACCCGCGCGGACCCAGAGGGCTCGAGGCGTGGACCCAGAGGGCCGAGGAGTGGACCCAGAGGGACCCGGGGCCGACGCCCTGCTAGTGGCGCAGCGTGTCCTCGTGGCGGACGGGGACGACCCGGCCGACGGCACGGCCGACGACGTGCATGGCCACCGGGGCGGTGAACAGCTGCAGCCCGCCGGCCAGGACGATGCGTGCGGTCGCGGACCACTCGTCCAGCTCCAGGGCCACGCCGCCGAGCAGCAGCAGCAGCCCGAGGACCGCGGGCTTGGTCGCCGCGTGCATGCGACCGAACACCTCGGGCAGACGGAACAGCCCGACGGCCGCCACCAGGGCCAGCAGCGAGCCCAGCAGGATCAGGCCGGCAGCGACGATCTCGTTCATGCCGTCTCCTCGGTGTCCAGCAGCCGCGACGCCACGACCGAGCCGATGAACGTCACCAGCGCGCCGACGACCAGCACGTCCAGGTAGGCCGTCACCCCGGTGCGGGCCGAGATGATGGCGACCCCGCCCAGGATGATCGCCAGCAACAGGTCCAGGGCCACGATGCGGGTGGCCAGCTGGCGGCTGCTGGCGATCTTGGCGACGCACAGCCCGGCGGCGATGGTCTGGATGAGCAGCGCCACGCCGGTCACCACGTCGAAGGGGGTCAGCTCCATCACGCCACCTCGGTGTCGGAGGGTCGGTCGGACGGGGGCAGGGTGGGCGCGAAGGCCCGCGCCGCACGCGACTCCAGCGCCGAGATGGACCGGCGGGCCGCGGGGACGGCGTCGGCGTCCATCACGTGCACCTGCAGGGTCCGCCCGTCCGGCTGCACGTCGACGGTCAGGGTCCCGGGCGTCAGCGACACCGAGTGGGCGATCAGGGTGCGCACGGCGTAGGCCTCGGGGGCGATCTCGTAGGCGATCAGCACCCCATGGGCGTCGCCGGCCCGGCTGGACAGCACCAGGCGGACGACGGACCAGGTCGAGGCGATCAGCATGCCGGCGAACGTGGCCACGAAGGCCAGCGCGGCGACCGGGCGGATGGTCAGCTGGCGGTCGCTGGCGGGCACGGGCACCGTCGCGACCACCAGGAGCCCGGCCAGCAGACCAGCGACGACGGTGCCCAGCGCGAGGTCGCCCCACAGGGCCACCCACATGCCAGCGAGCAGGATGACGAGGGCGCCACGTCGCATCATCGTCCGGCCACCTCCCCGTCCAGCGTCTGGCCGGTCGGCACCATCAGGTGCTCCGCGGCCACCGTGGCCATGTCGTTCAGCGGCCCGGCGGCGACGCTGACCGCGAGGGTCACGGCGAGCACGCCGACGGTCGCCGTCGTCATGAGGGCAAGGCCGTCACGCGGCAGCGGCGGCTCCGGCTCGGGGGTGGGCGCACCCAGGAACATGCCGTTCCACACCTTCGTCATCGACACCATGGTGAGGAGGCTGGCCACCAGGCTGGCGCCGACGATCCAGCCCTGCCCGTCGGCCAGGCCGGCCTGCACCAGGCCCAGCTTGGCGACGAACCCGCTGAACGGCGGCAGCCCTGACAGGCTCAGCGCGAACACTGCGAACAGACCGGCCACGACGGGCGCCGAGCTGATCAGCCCGTCGACCTTCTTCAGCGACGTGGTCCCGTGCCGCTTGGTGACCAGGCCGACCACCAGGAACAGGGCGGTCTTGGTGGGGATGTGGTGGACCATGTACAGCACCGCCCCGGCCAGCCCGGCGATGCTGAACAGCGCCAGCCCCATGATCATGAAGCCGACCTGGCTGATGATGTGGAAGCTCAGGATCCGCTTCATGTCGTCCTGGGCCAGCGCGCCCAGCACCCCGACGATCATCGTCAGGCCGGCGACCCACAGCAGCAGGCCGTCGGCCCCGTCGCCGGCCATGCCGAAGACCTGGGCCTGGGTCCGGATGAGGGCGTACACCCCGATCTTGGTGAGCAGGCCGGCGAAGACCGCGGTGATGGCCGTCGGTGCCGTCGGGTAGCTGTCGGGCAGCCAGTTGAACAGCGGGAACACCGCGGCCTTGGTCCCGAACACCACGACCAGCAGCAGCCGCAGGGCCGTGGACAGGTAGGGCGGCAGGTCGCCGACGCGCTCGCTCAGCACGGCCATGTCGACCGTCCCCGTCGCCGCGTAGATGAACGCGATGGCCAGCAGCAGCAGCGTCGAGCCCAGCAGGTTGATCACCACGTAGGTGATGCCTGGCCGGATGATCCGCCGACCCGTGGCCAGCAGCAGCAGCACGTAGCTGGCCGCCAGCGTGATCTCGAAGGAGACGAACAGGTTGAACAGGTCGCCGGTCAGGAAGGCGAGCGCGATCCCGGCGGACAGGATCTGGTACAGCGGGTGGAAGTACCGCTTCTCCTCGGCGTCGTCGAGCTGGCCCAGCGCGAAAACCAGCACGGCCAGCAGGGTGATCGAGGCGACGACCACCAGGATCGCGGCCAGCGGGTCACCGACCAGCGAGATGCCGATGCCGGCCGGCCAGGCACCGACCAGGGTGCGGACGACACCGCCGTCGTACACCTCGGCGAGCAGCAGCACGGCCAGGACCAGCTGGGCGGTCGAGACCAGGATCGACACCGGCTGCTGCAGCCGGACATGGCCGCGCAGCGCCAGCAGGACCGCCGCGCCGATCAACGGCACGACGACGAGGAGGGGCGGGAGCAGCTCGACGCTCATCGGTCGTCCTTCGGGGTGGTCCCGACCCGCGGCAGCTGTGGACGTGACTCCGTGGAGCCCTTCTCGCGGGCGTGGGCGACCCGGCGGTCCTCGATGTCGTCCTCGACCCGGTCCTCACCCGTCAGCTTGGCGGCGCGCCAGGCCAGCGCCAGCAGGAACCCCAGCATGGCGAACGTGATGACGATGGCGGTGAGGGCCAGCGCCTGCGGGAGGGGGTCGCTGATGGGGCCCTCTGCCCCGACCAGGGGCGGCGCTGCGGGCGGGCCGCCGGCGACCAGCAGCACCAGGTTGGCACCCTGACCGATCAGGGCGACGCCGATCACGATGCGCGTCAGCGTCCGCTGCAGCAGCTGGGCGACGCCGACGGCGATGAGCACGCCGGCGAGTACGGCTTCGATGATCATCAGCGGATCTCCGGGCGGCGCCCGTCGCGGGCACGTCGGGCCTGGGCGGGGCTGCTGGTGGTGCCGGTGTCGCCGAAGGCGTCGAGCACGGCTGCGACGACCCCGACGACGAGCCCGGCGACACCGATGTCGAAGACGAAGGCAGCGGTCAGCTTCACCTTCTGGAACAGCGGCAGCGTCACCTCGACGAACGGCTGGTCCAGGACACCGCCACCGCCCAGGATCGGGGCGAGGGCGACCAGGCCCGCCAGCCCCAGGCCGGCCGCCAGCATCGTGACCGGCGCGGCCGGCAGCAGCTTGAGGGCGTCGTCGACCGAGCGGGCCTGCGCCCGCAGCACCACGGCCGCGGCGACGGTCAGCCCCGCCACGAAGCCACCACCGGGTCGGTTGTGGCCGGCCATCAGCAGGTACAGGGCGAAGAGCATCAGCGGGGGGACCAGGATCCGGTCCCCGTCACGCAGCAACGGCGAGGTCATCGGGTCTCCTCCATCACGCCGGTGGTCGTCGGGTCGGCGGGGGCGTCGGAGTCGACGACCTCCTCGACCGGCAGGGACGGGCCGGTGTCACGTCCGGTGGTGACCATGACCGCGATGCCGATCGCGGCCACCAGCAGGACGGTGATCTCGCCCAGCGTGTCCAGGGCCCGGATGTCGGTCAGGATCACGTTGACGATGTTCTTGCCGCCACCGTCGGGCTCGGCCAGCGCGGCCAGCTGTGCAGACGGCGGCGTCGCTGTGCGGGCGGCCGAGGCGACGAGCGTGAAGGTCGTCACCAGGGAGCCGACGCCGGCGGCGAGGATCCAGCGGAGCGCAGGCGACAGAAGGGCGGGGTCGGGTCCGAACCGACGGGGCAGGTCGCGCAGCGCCAGCACGAACAGCAGCAGCCCCAGCGTCTCCACGACCATCTGGGTCAGCGCCAGGTCGGGGGCACCCCAGCGGACGAACACCAGGGCGATGCCGAAGCCGACGGCACCCAGGGACATGATGGCCGCGAAGCGCCGCTCGGTGCGCGCGGTCACGACCGCGGCGGCCGCGATGGCCAGGGCCAGCAGCACGTCGCCGGGCCGGACCACCGAGCCGGGGACAGACCCCTCGATGACCGCGGCGGCGACCAGGGGCACCCCGGGCAGCACGATCAGGACCGCCAGCATCGTGGCCAGGTAGATCGGCAGCGAGCCGCTCTGGGTGATGCGTGACATCCGGCGGGCCAGGTCGCCCAGCAGGTGGACGCCGTCGGTGAACGTCCCCTCGGGCGGTGTCGGCCACAGCCGTGGCGCGTGCCCGGTCCCCAGCAGACGGATGACGAGGAACCCGCCGCCGATCGCGAGCGTCGACAGACCGAGGGCGACGGTGAAGCCGTGCCAGATGTAGAGGTGCGGGGTCTCGCTGACCTCGCTGATGCTGGCCAGCGCGGTCCCGACGACACCGTCCTGCACGCCGGGGGCCAGGCCGACGGCCAGGCTGAGCACGCCGAGCGCCGCGCCCGGCCAGGCCAGCAGACGCACCCGGACAGGATCGACGGCACGTCGGCTCGGCTGGGGATCGACGGGCCCCAGGCCCGCACGGATCAGCCGCAGCGTGTAGGCGACCGTCAGGGCCGACCCGGCGGCGACGGCGACGGCCATCCAGGTGCCGAGGGTGCCCTCGTGGAGGAGGCCCTCCAGGACCGCCTCCTTGGCCACGAAGCCGGCCAGCAGCGGGATGCCCGACAGCGATGCGCCACACGCGACGACACCGATCCCGAGGGAGGGGAACCGTCGCCACACCCCGGTGAGCCGACGCACGTCGCGCGTCCCGGTGATGACGTCGGCAGCGCCGACGACCATGAAGAGCCCGGCCTTGGCGAGGGCGTGAGCCACGACCAGCGCCAGGACACCCAGCAGCACCTCCTCACCGCCGACGCCGATGGCGGTGATCAGCAGCCCCAGCTGGCTGACGGTGGACCAGGCCAGCAGCTGCTTGGCGTCGTCGGCCTGCAGCGCCCGCCAGCCGGCGGTCAGCAGCGTCACGCAGCCGACGGAGACCACCAGCGGGGTCCAGGTCTGGGTGTCGCCCAGCACCGGGCTCATCCGCAGCAGCAGGAACACACCGGCCTTCACCATGGTGGCCGAGTGCAGGTAGGCGCTGACGGGGGTCGGCGCGGCCATGGCACCCGGCAGCCACGTCGAGAAGGGGAACTGCGCGGACTTGGTCGCCGCCCCGATGACGACGAGGAGCACGCCGGCCTCGACCGCGGCGCCGCCCGGCACCCCGGTGTCGGCCAGCGCCGACAGGGTCCAGGTGTCGGTCGCCTGCCCGATCAGGACCAGCCCGGCCAGCAGGGCCAGGCCACCGGTGCCGGTGACCAGCAGGGCCTGCCGCGCCGCGTCGCGGGCAGCGGTGACGTGGTGGGTCTGCCCGATCAGCCCGAACGAGGCGATGGAGGTCAGCTCCCACCCGAGGAACAGCGTCAGCAGGTCGTCGGCGACGACCAGCATCTGCATCGCACCGGCGAAGGCGACGAGCCCGCCCAGCATCGGCCCCATCTTCCCGGACCGCCCGGTGTAGCCGGCGGCGAACAGGACCACCAGGATGCCGGCGACCGCGACGAGCAGGCCCATCATCAGCGCAAGGCCGTCCAGCTGGAACGACAGCGTCAGGTCGAGCCCCGGGGCCCAGGGGACGCTGGCCGTCAGCCGCTCGCCGTCCAGCACCTGGGGCGCCTTGGAGGCCAGCAGCGCGATGGACACCACGTGCGGGATCGTCGCTGCGGCGACGGCCAGCCGTGGCAGACGTGTGCCGAGGACAGCGGTGAGCACCGCTCCGATGACGTGGGCCGTCAGGAGCGTCACGAAGAACCAGATCACGAGCGCATCCGTCGCCGGAGGGTGTCCTCGACCTGCTCGACGGAGCTCGCCATGACGGTGGCGACCTCCTCCAGCGACCAGCCGTGCCGGAACAGGTGGATGCCGACGTCCTCGACGGTGTCGGTCCTGCTCAGGCGTCGTCCGATGCGGTCCTGGATGATGCGCAGCCCAGCGACCTCGGCGAGCACCACCTCGGCTACCCAGCCGTCGTCGTCGTACTGCATGCCCTGCAGGGTACGTGACAGGGCCGCGCCGGCGACCCAGCCGTCGTCGGTCAGCTTGAGGGGACGACGCAGGGACGGGACGTCCAGCCGGTCGGCGGCCTCGGACAGCGCGGCCGGCAGGACCGTTGCGGCACGGTCGGACGCCAGGACAGGACCACCGTGGGCCTCGTGCAGGCGGTGCACGACGTCGGCCACCGCGCCCTCGTCCGCACCGGAGGCGACCACGGTCGACAGCAGCGTGAGGGCCGCCACCGTGTCCAGCGGGATCAACGTGTCGGTGCCACACCCGGGCAGGGGGCGCGCCAACGGCTGCTGGAGCACCAACCTGGCCCCCAGGACGGTCCGCGACCGGCCGTGGACCCACCGCCCAAGACGCATCGTGTCCTGGCGCAGCATGACGGCCAGATCGGTCAACGGCAGGGCCGAGGCACTCCAGCGATCGTCGGCGGGGGGTGGGGGCAGCAGGTGTCCCATGTTCCCGAAGGTGCCCAGTCCCAGGACGGGCCATGTACCAGTATCCGGGTACGGGGTCTCGGCGGCGGCGCCCTGCACGGGTACTCAGCCGCCCCGGCGAGCCTGCTGCAACAGCTCGGCGGCGTCGTCGGCGTCGGCCAGGAGGGTCCGCAGTGGTTCCACGACCTGCTCGGCGGCGATGACGGCGACGCCCTCGCGCAGCCGTGCCGCAGCACGTCGGGCGCGCGCCCGTGCCCCGGCGGCCGCGACCGCCCGGGCCAGCAGCGCCAGGACCAGACCCAGCCCCAGGCCACCGAGGAACAGCAGGGTCGGCACGGGGACCTGGCCGGCCATGGGGGTGAAGGGCGCCGTGTCGACCAGCAGCACGGCACCGGCCAGGGCCAGACCGGTCAGCCAGAGCCCCCCGAGCACCGCCACGGCCAGGAGCACCCGGTGCAGGGTCGCCGCCACCCCCCACCAGCGGGGCGGCCGTCGCAGATCCTGCACGTCGCGGCTGATGGTCCGGTCCAGTCCCGCCGTGACCTCCTCGAGCTGCCCCCGGACGGTCGACGCTGCCGCGTCGGCCCACCCCTCCCCCGTCTGCGCGACGACCGTGTCCGCGGCCCGCCGCAGGGTCCGGCTGACCTCGGCCTGTGCGACCTGGCTGCCGGCCGTCGTCGGCAGCGCCGCCAGCGGTGCCCGTCGCAGCCGTCGCAGGAACCGCAGGGGCGGCCACCCGGTGGCCAGGACCGCGTCACGACGGTGCTGGGCCATGAGCAGCGCCGTGACGGCGTCCACCCCGCTGGCCGCCGCCAGCCCGTCGACCAGCACCGCCTGCGTCGCCGCCAGGTCGACGGTGCCCATCGCGCCGGTGCGCTCGCCGAGGGACCTCGCCCTGGCGTCGATGTCGGCGCTGATCCGCTCGACCGCGGCCTGCCGGGCGGCGACCTCGGCGGCCAGCAGCCCGGTGAGCGCGTCCACGCCGTCGGTGGTCATGGTCGACGAGGGCACCGGCGTGAGCGTCCCCAGCCCGTCGGCCTGCAGCAGCCGTCCGAGGTCGTCGAGGCACTGCTCGAGCTGGGCGGCGTCCAGGGTGTCGGCCTTGTTCAGCACGACCTGCATGACCTCGGCGTGCGTGGACAGCGGCTGCAGGTACCCGGCGTGGAGGGACTCGTCGGCGTACTTCTGCGGGTCGGTGACCCACACCATCAGGTCGACGAGGGTCACCAGTCGGTCGACCTCCAGCCGGTGGGCGATGCTGACGGAGTCGAAGTCGGGCAGGTCCAGCAGCACCAGCCCCCGCAGGGCCGGGTCGGCGTCGGCCAGGTGGTGTCGTCGGGTGATGCCCAGCAGGTCCAGCAGTCCCTCCGCAGGGTCCCCGAACGTCGCAGCCTGCGTCACGGCGGTGGTGGGGCGGGTGACGCCCGCCCGGGCCACCTCGGCGCCGGCGACGGCGTTCAGCAGGGAGCTCTTGCCCGACCCGGTGGACCCGACCAACGCCACGACGGTCCGCTCGGTGCCGTGCCGCAGCCGTGCCTCGGCACGGTCGAGGAACGCCCGTGCCTCCTCGACGTCGACGTCGACGCCGTGGCGGGCCAGCAGCCCGACGGCGTCGGTCAGCTGGTGCAGCCGCTGGCGCAGCTGCAGGTCGACGTCGGTCGGCTCGGTCGTCGTCGATGTCATCGGGTGCCCTCCATGACGGCGGCGTCGGCGGCCTCGGTCAGCTCCCTGACCTGGTCATCCGTCGGCAGCGGGTCCAGCAGCGCGCGCAGCCGGTCGTGGCGGGCCTGCGCCAGCTCGTCGACCCGTCGCAGCAGGTCGGTGCGGGCGGCGTTGGCCAGGTCCCGGACCGCCTGCTCGCCGAACACTGCGCTCAGCAGCGCCTGGCTGAAGGCCGCGGTGCCGCCGGCGACGGCGACCTCGCCGCCGGTCAGGCCACCGGTCGAGGCGAACAACGCCATCATCAGGGTGACGCCGACGCCGTTGACGCCCAGCGACATGCCGCGGGCCACCGCGATCTTGGAGCCGGCGCGCTCGCGGACCGTGGCCACGACCTGGTCCTGCCAGGCCGCGATGACGTCCTCGATGCGGTCGACGTCGCTGCTGGCGTCCGGCGTGGCACCCAGGACTGCACGACCCCCCGGCAGCATCGACCAGGCGGCGATGCACTCCTCGACGCTGGTCGTGACCGCGTCGTCGATCAGCCCGACCAGGTTGCTGCGCAGCTGTCCCTTCGCCGCCTCGACCTGCGGGGTCTCGCCGGTGATGAGGGAGGAGATGCGGTCCCGCAGCCGTCCCACCCCTCGCTGCAGGCGGTCCATCCACTCGGCGGTGCCGACCTGCTCGCGGAAGCGGTCCAGGACCTCGCCGCGCAGCAGCACCCCGCTGGCCAGCTGCGCTGACACGCGCTGCACGGCCGTCGCGGCATGTGCGACCGAGGCCTCCTCGAGCGCCACCGCGGCCATGCGGTGCTCCTCCAGGGCGATGACGACCCGGTCGACCCGTGGCCCCAGCGACTGCACCGCACCCTCCAGGGTGTGGCGGATGACCTCGGCCCGGGCGTCGGCGTCCTCGACCAGGCCGTCGATCCAACGGCGGACCTGCTGCTCCGCACCGTGCAGCCGCCCCTCGACCAGCGGTGACTCGGTGATGGCGAACAGCTCGGCGTAGGGCAGCCCGTTCTCGTCCAGCATCCGTCGGACGTCGGCGGTGATGGCGTCGACGGCGTCGTCCACGTCGGGGATCCGGTTGACGATCAGCGCGACGGCGGCCGCCCGCTCGCTGGCCCGGGCCAGGTAGTCCCACGGGACGGCGTCGGCGTAGCGGGCCGCGGTGGTGACGAACAGCCACAGGTCGGCCGCGCCCAGCAGCTGTGCCGCCAGCTCGTGGTTGGCGACCTCGACGGAGTCGATGTCGGGCGAGTCCAGCAGCCCGAGACCCTGTGGCATGCGGTCGCTGGCGACCAGGTGCAGGGCATGTCCGGTCCCGCGCTGGCCGGTGCTGCGCGGCAGGTCGGGAAGGACCCCGTCACCGGCGAACCAGTCCCGGTCGGCGGGGTGGTGGACCAGCACCGGCGACCGGGTGGTCGGCCGCAGCACGCCGGCCTGGGAGACGTCCTGCCCGACCAGGGAGTTGGTCAGCGTGGACTTCCCGGATCCCGTGGAGCCGCCCAGGACGGCCAGCAGCGGCGCGTCCAGGTGGGCCAGGCGGGGCAGCAGGTAGTCATCGATCTGCTCGACCGCCTCGGCCGCCGTCGCCAGGGCTGCACCGGTTGCGGGCAGCGGCAGCGGCAGCGCCACCGCCGCGAGGGCGTCGCGCAACCGTGTCAGGTGGCGCACCAACGCCTCGTTGCTCATCGCG
>JBFKGB010000099.1:0-10032 GCA_041633535.1 Euzebya sp.
GACGGTGGGACGCCGGCGGCGGTCTCGGCACCGGTGGTCCCTGCCGGGTCGCCGGCCGTCGGGTCCAGCGCCGTCGGGTCCAGCGCCGTCGGGTCGGTGTCCGCGGGGGCGGCGGTCGCCTGGGGATCAAGGGTGGAGGGGGGCACGGCAGCGCCGACGTCGGTGGGGGCGGTCGAGGCGCACGCGGTCAGCAGCAGCGCGCCGACCAGCCACAGCGCGACGGCCGAGCGGCGGGCGGTCCGACCCGCTGACGGGCGTGCCGCCGGGCCTGTCCCGGGGCGTGGCCAGCGGCCACCCCCGTGGGCGCGGGCGTGGGTGTGCGGCGTCTGCTCCCCGGTCTGCATGCCCCCGAGTATCGTCCGACGCACCCCCGCTGCCGTGATCGTGCGCGGACGGACGACCGTGGCCTTGGGTGCACGCGTGCCCCCGCGCCTACGATCGTCCCCCCACACGGGTCTGTTCCGCAGCACGCCCGACAGACCCGATCCGCACCCCAGCCCCGCACCTCAGATCCCCTCCAGATACGCAGACACGCCCCGCTGATACGACACGGGCACCCACGCCCCCGCTGACACGACAAGGCCCTCCGCGATGCAGACCAGCCAGATCCGCTCCAGCTTCCTGGAGTTCTTCCGCCAGCGCGACCACCGGGTGCTGCCCAGCGCCTCGCTGATCCCGCAGGACCCCACGCTGCTGCTGACGGTCGCCGGCATGGTCCCGTTCAAGCCGTACTTCCTGGGTGAGGCGCAGCCACCCACCCCCCGTGTCACCACGGCGCAGAAGGTGGCCCGGACCAACGACATCGAGAACGTGGGTCGCACGACCCGCCACCTGACGTTCTTCGAGATGATGGGCAACTTCAGCTTCGGCGACTACTTCAAGCGCGAGGCGATCCGCTGGGCGTGGGAGCTGTCGGTCGCCTCCCCCGAGGAGGGCGGCCTGGGCTTCGACCCCGAGCGTCTGTGGGCCACCGTCTACGAGGACGACGACGAGGCCGAGCAGCTGTGGCTGAACGAGACCGACATCCCCGCGAGCCGCATCCAGCGTCGTGACGCCAAGGACAACTTCTGGTCCACCGGCGGCCACGGCCCCTGCGGTCCGTGCAGCGAGATCTTCTACGACCGCGGCCCCGACCATGGCGTCGAGGGCGGCCCGATCGTGGACGAGACCCGGTACCTGGAGTACTGGAACCTGGTGTTCATGCAGTTCGAGACCGACGGGACGGGCAACCCCGACCTGAAGGGCTCCGACGCGATCGTGCGCCCCCTGCCGGCCCAGAACGTCGACACCGGCATGGGCCTGGAGCGCGCCGCCATGCTGCTGCAGGACGTCCCGACGGTCTTCGAGACCGACGTGTTCAAGCCGATGGTGGACCTCGCGACCGAGCTGACCGGCACGCGCTACACGGGTCAGTTCGGCGAGGGCAGCGCCGAGTCCGACACCTGGCTGCGCGTCATCGCCGAGCACGCCCGCTCGACGGCCTTCCTGATCAGCGACGGCGTCCTGCCCTCCAACGAGGGGCGCGGCTACGTGCTGCGCCGCCTGATCCGCCGTGCCGTCCGCAGCGCCCGCAAGCTCGGGACCGACACCTCGATCATGACCCCGATGATGGAGACGGTCATCGACACCCTCGGGGACGCCTGGCCCGACCTGCGGTCCCAGGCCAACCTGATCACCAAGATCGCCCAGTCCGAGGAGGACACGTTCTCCAAGACCCTCCGGACGGGTCTGACGATGCTGGGCGAGGCGATCGAGACCACCAAGGCCGCCGGCGGGTCCGCCCTTGACCCCGAGGCCGCGTTCACCCTGCACGACACCTACGGCTTCCCGGTCGACCTGACCCTGGAGATCGCCGCCGAGCAGGGCGTCACCCTGGACCGCGACGCCTTCGCCGAGCACATGGACGCCCAGCGCGCCCGGGCCCGCGCGGCCACGAAGTCCGACCGTGACGCCGGCCACACCGACGTCTACAAGAAGGCGTTCAACCTGGCCGGAACGGTCGACTTCACCGGCTACAGCCGCGAGTCCGACACCTCGGCCATCGCCGCGATCATCAGCGGCGGCGACCTGGTCGAGCGTGCCCAGGAGGGCGACGAGGTCGAGGTCGTCCTGCGCCGCACCCCCTTCTACGCCGAGGGTGGTGGCCAGCTGGGCGACCACGGCACCATCTCGACCGGCGCCGGTCGCATCCAGGTCACCGACACCGTCGCCCCCGCGGAGGGGCTGATCGTCCACCGCGGTCGGGTCGTCGCCGGCGAGGTCGCCACCGACGCCGACGTCGAGGCCGAGATCGACCACCGACGCCGCCAGTCGATCCGCCGCGGGCACACCGCCACCCACATCCTGCACGCCACACTGAAGGAGATGGTCGGCGACCACGCCGCCCAGGCCGGCTCGGCGATCGACCAGGGCCACTTCCGCTTCGACTTCCCCCACTTCGAGTCCGTCAGCCGCGACCAGCTGGCCGAGCTCGAGGGGCTGGTCAACGAGCGCATCGCCGCCAACCCCGACGTCGTCACCCGCGAGATGAACCAGGAGGAGGCCCGCAAGGCCGGCGCCACCGCCCTGTTCGGCGAGAAGTACGGCGACACCGTCCGGGTCGTCACGATCGACGACTACTCCATGGAGCTGTGCGGCGGCACCCACGTGCACTCCGCCGGCGAGGTCGGGCTGTTCACCGTCCTGTCCGAGGGCTCGATCGCCAACAACGTCCGCCGCATCGAGGCCGTCACCGGCCCGGAGGCGTTCACCCACCTGTCCAAGGAGCGGCTGGTCGCCGAGCAGGTCGCCCAGCTGCTGAAGGTCCCCTCCGCCGAGGCACCCGCCCGCGTCGAGGAGCTGCTGGGCAAGGTCCGTGACATCGAGAAGCAGCTGGCCCGCGCGCGGCAGGACGCCGTCCTGGCCCAGGCCGACGCGCTGCTCGAGTCCGCCCAGACGGTGGGTGACGCCAAGGTCGTCGCCGGCGTCGTCGTCGGGGCTGACCACGACGCGCTGCGTGCGCTGGCCCTGGACCTGCGCAACCGGATCGGGCGCGGCGCTGTCGTGCTGGGCACGGCGAAGGAGGACGGGAAGGCCCAGCTGCTGGCGGCGCTGTCCAGCGACATGGTCGACGCGGGGACCAACGCAGCCGACGTGCTGCGCCCCGGCGCCAAGGTCGTCGGCGGTGGCGCCGGCGGCAAGGGCGACGTCGCCCAGGCCGGCGGCAAGGACGGCTCGAAGATCGCCGAGGCGGTCCGCGTGGCGGCCGCCGCGGCCACCGACCGTCTGTCCTCGTGAGCACGCCGTCCAGGAGCATCCGGTGAGCGCGGCGTCCAGGAGCCCCCGGTGAGCGCTCGACCGGGTCGGGTGCTGGGGGTCGACCCCGGCACCGTGCGGGTCGGCCTTGCCATCTGTGACCCCGACCGGCTGATCGCCACCCCGCACTCGACGGTGCAGGGTGGCAAGGGTGCCGCCGGGCGGGTGCTGGCCGTGGCGGAGGAGACGGGATGCGTCGCCGTCGTCGTCGGGCTGCCCCGCTCGCTGAAGGGCACCGACACCGACTCGACCCGGATGGCCCGTATGCTGGCTGACGACCTGCGCACGGCCGGGGTCGAGGTCCACCTGCAGGACGAGCGTCTGACCAGCGTCCAGGCGGACCGCGCCATCCGTGCCACCGGTCGCACCAGCAAGCAGTCGAAGGACGTGAAGGACCAGATCGCGGCGAGCGTGCTGCTGCAGGCCTGGCTGGACACCAGCCGGCCCTGATGCCCGTCAGGTCCCCTCCTCCCCACCCGGGCCGCCGGCCCGCAGACCACGCGAGTCCCTCCTCATGACCAACTCCTCCAAGGCCTTCCTCGTCGTCCTGATCCTGATGATCGGCGGCGGGTTCTACGCCTTCCAGCAGTGGAACGCCGCCGGCGGGCCGGGCACCACCGAGCTGGCCGACGGGCCGGTGACGCTGACGATCCCCGAGGGCACCGGCGCCCGTGCCGTGGCCAACCTGCTGGAGGAGAACGGGGTCGTCCGCTCCGCCAGCGCCTTCACCGCGGCGGCGACGCTCGACGGCCGGGCCAACCAGATCAAGGCCGGCACCTACGAGCTGGACCCCCAGTCCACCACCGAGCAGCTGCTGGACATCCTGGTCGCCGGCCCGCCCGGGGCCGAGACCTTCACCGTCACGATCCCCGAGGGCCTGACCGTGCCCCAGACGCTGGAGCGCATCGCCGCCGCCGAGGGCTCGCCGTTCACCGTCGAGGACCTGCGTGCCGGGCTGGAGCTGGTGGCGCTGCCCAGCTGGGTGCCGCCCCGCCCCGACCTGCCCGAGGGTGCCGAGCCCTTCGAGGGTCTGCTGTTCCCCGAGACCTACGAGTTCACCGTCGACACGACGGCCGACGTGCTCCTCACCCGTCTGGTCCTGCAGACCGACCAGGTGGTGACCGAGATCGGCGGCGCCGAGCGCAACGGCCTGACCGCCTACGAGACGTTGGTGCTCGGCTCGCTGGTCGAGCGCGAGGCCCGGCTGGCCGAGGAGCGTCCCGTCATCTCCTCCGTCATCCACAACCGCATCGACGACGGGATGGCGCTGCAGATCGACGCGACCGTCGTCTACGGCATCACGATCGCCACCGGCGAGCGGCCCGACCGCCTGGTCAACGCCGACTACCAGTTCGACACGCCGTGGTCGACCTACGTCTACCCGGGCCTGCCGCCGACGCCGATCTCGGGTGTCGGCCGGTCCTCGCTGGAGGCCGCGGCCAACCCCGACGAGACGCCGTTCTTCTACTACGTGGTCGAGGACCCTGAGACCGGCGCCCACCGGTTCACCTCGACCCTCGCCGAGCACCAGGCGGCCATCGCCGAGATCCGCGGCGGCTAGGGCATGTCGGTGCCCCGCACGACCGCGGACACCCGGCTGCTGTGCCTGCTGGGCCATCCGGTCGGGCACTCGCTGTCCCCGCAGCTGCACTCCGCCGCCATCGCCGCCACGGGCCTCGACGCGGTCTACCTGGCCTTCGACGTCGCGCCCGCGAACCTGCCCGAGGTCGTCCGCAGCCTGCGCGGCATGAACTTCCTGGGCGCCAACCTGACCATCCCGCACAAGCACGCGGCGCTGGCGCTGGGTGACCTGGCGACGGAGGAGGCGGTGTTCATCGGGGCCGGCAACACGCTGTACCTCGACGAGGAGGGGCGTCTGTGCGTGGACAACACCGATGCGGCGGGGCTGCTCGACGTGCTGCAGGGCTGCGAGGTGCAGGAGGGTGACCCCGCGCTGATCGTCGGTGCCGGCGGTGCCGCGCGCGCCGCTGCCGTGGCCCTCGGTCGCCTGGGTGCCGCGGTCGACGTGCGTGCCCGCCGGGCCGACGCCGCGGCCGACGTCGCCGACCTGGCCCGCCGGGCCGGTGGCGTGGCGCCCACGGGTGCCCGGCCGCGGATCGTCGTCAACGCCACCCCGCTGGGCCGCCACGGCGAACGGCTCGACGCCGACCTGATGGGCCTGGGGGAGGGGCGGATCGCCCTGGACCTGAACTACGGGACGCCCTCGCCGTTCCTGCGCGAGGCGGCAGCGGCCGGCGGCCGCGCCGAGGACGGTCTGGGCATGCTGGTCGGGCAGGCCGAGGCCGCGTTCGCCCGCTGGACGGGCGCCCGCCCGCCCGCCGGCGTGATGCGCGACGCCCTGACCTGAGCCACATCCACCATGGTGGATCCTGCTCGCCACACGATCTGGGGGAGTGCAGCGGTGGCTCTCAAGTAGGGCCGGGGGCGTGCCGATGAGGAAGGACACGGAGGGGAGTCCTCCTCCGTGCCTCCCGTCCGTCGAGCCACAGGAACACCGATGCCCGAGACCAAGGTCGCCCGTCTGGACCGGGTCCTCACCGAGCTGATCACCGCGTCCTCCGGCATCCAGGCCGCAGCCGTCGTCAGCTTCGACGGGCTGATGGTCGCCTCGGCGCTGCCGGAGGACCTGGACGAGGAGCGGGTGGGCGCCATGTCGGCTGCCCTGCTGAGCCTCGGCGAGCAGGCCATCCAGGGCTTCGGCTGCGGTCACCTGGACCAGCTGTTCGCCCACGGCGACGAGGGCTTCGTCGTGATGATGTCGGCGCGGGACGAGGCGGTCCTGACCGCCGTCGCCGAGACGCAGGCCAAGGTCGGGTTCATCCTCTACGAGATGCGCCGTGCGGCCGAGCTGATCGCCGACGTGATGGTCGAGACGGTGACGGCGGACCTGCCACCTTCCGCCGGTCTGCTTGGCCACAGCGCCCTGCCACCCCGGCCGCTGTTCAGCGACGACCGTCGGCCGCTGACCACGGGCGAGCCACATCCCGCCATCCCCCACGCCGCCACCCAGCCGCTGCCCAGCCGCATCCCGACGAGCTCGGCCAGCAACGGGCACAGCAGCAACGGGCACAGCAGCAACGGCCACGAGTCCACGCCCCCGCAGTCGGGCTGGCAGTAGTCGTGCACGACCCCAGACCCCTGACCCGCTTCCCCCGGAGGGCATGAGATGCTTGCAGGATCGCTGAACGAGTTCGCCCTTCCCGACGTCTTCGCGCTGCTCGCCAGCACCCGCAAGACCGGCGTGCTGAACCTGACCGGTGCCGAGACCGACGGACGTGTCTGGATCGTCGGCGGTCAGCTGGCCTACGCCGTCGCCGACGTCACCCGCAGCCAGCTGGCGGCACGCCTGCTGCACAGCGGTGAGGTCGAGCCGGCCGACGTGGCCGCGCTGGTCCACGCCCAGGCCGCCGGCAACGGCATGCAGATGTCGGCCGCGCTGGCCGGCGTCGGCGTGCAGGTCGACCGGGCCACCGGGCTGCTGTACGACCAGGTGGTCGACGCCGCCTTCGACATGTCCCGCTGGAACGGCGGCGACTTCGCCTTCGACGCAGCCCCCGCCGGTGACGTCCCCGAGTCCACCCCGACGTTCGCCGCCGAGACCGTGATGTCAGCGGTCCGCAGCCGGATGACGGAGTGGGAGGGGATCGTGGCGACCCTCCCGTCGCCCGCCAGCGTCCTGCGTGCCGTCCCGCGCCCGCCGACCCGCGACGGCGCGATCCAGATCCTCCCCGAGCAGTGGGAGGTCCTGACCCTGATCGACGGCATCCGGACCGTCGGCGACATCATCCAGCTGACCGGCCAGGGCCAGTTCGTCGTCGCCAAGCTGCTGAGCGCCCTGGTGGACGCCGCGCTGGTCGAGCTGCGCGAGGCCGCCGGTCCCCTCACCATCACCCAGCAGCGTGCCGCCCACCTGGCCGCCATCGAGCAGGAGGTCCTGGGCGCCACCGAGCCCACGGCCGGTGTGGCACCGCAGCCGGACAGCTTCGCCGCCGCCCAGCCCGTGGCTGCCCAGCCCGCGGCCGCCCAGCCCGTGGCCGCGCCCGCGCCCGCTGCAGCCGACGTCGACGCCCACCTCCAGGCCGCACAGCAGCACGCCGCATCGCTCGCAGAGGCCGAGACCCAGCCCGAGACCCACCCCGAGCCCCAGCAGGAGGACCACAGCGACCTCTTCGCACCGGCGGCGGAGCCCGCGGCGGAGGAGTCCCCGGCCGAGCCTGAGACGTCCGATGAGCGCTTCAGCGACGAGGACCAGCGCTCGCTGGAGTCGATCCTGAACGGTGGCTCGCCCGCGCCCGCCGCCGAGCCGGCCGCCGACTCGACCGAGCGAACCGACACCACTGCTGCGACCGACGACGAGGAGCGCATCCGCGAGCTCGCGGCGCTGGGGCTCAGCCTCAGCAGCGGCGAGCCGGTCCGGGACCAGCAGGACGAGGAGACCCCCACCCAGCCCGAGTCCAGCGACTCCGCCGATGACGACGACCTCCTGTCACGCCTCATCGACGGGGTGAAGGGTGCCTGAGAAGGCGTCCCGCACGAGCTCGGTGAAGGTCGTCGTCACCGGGCCCTACGGCGTCGGCAAGACGACCCTGATCCGGACCCTCTCCGAGATCAACGTCCTGACGACCGAGCGCAAGGTCTCGGGCGGCGACGACGCCGTCGAGGGCAAGACCGCCACCACCGTGGCCATGGACTTCGGTCGGCTGACGATCGACGAGAGCCTGCAGCTGTACCTGTTCGGCACCCCCGGCCAGAAGCGCTTCGAGTTCATGTGGGAGATCCTCAGCGAGGGCATGCTGGGGTTCGTCGTCCTGCTGGACGACTCGCGGCCCGACGTCCACGAGCAGGCCATCGAGATCCTCGACAACTTCACCAGCCGCGGCGAGGTGCCCTACATCATCGTGATCAACAAGGTCGAGGAGGGGAGGGAGGACGCCAGCATCAGACGCGCCCGCCACTTCCTGCGCACCCCGGAGCACATCCGCGTGATCTGCGCCGACGTCCGCGACCGCGAGCAGGCCAAGGGCGTCCTGCTGGAGCTGTTCGAGGCCGTCCGCGACGCCAAGCGCACCGCCCGGACCAGGGCGTAGGGTCCCATGTCCGTGAACGCCGCCCGTCAGCTCTCTGACGTCCTCCTGGACGAGGGGTTGATCACGCCCGAGGACCTGGCCGCCGCCAAGGAGGAGCAGCAGCGCCGCGGTCGTTCCCTGGGCCGTGTGCTGATCGAGATGGGCCTGTTCACCGAGGCCGGCCTGGTGGCCGCCCTCGCCATCCACCTGGGTCTTGAGTTCGTCGAGCTCGAGGCCGTCGACGTGGACCAGATCGCCGCGACGATCCTGCCCGAGCACATGGCGCGGCGCTACTGCGTGTTCCCCTACGGCTTCACCGAGGACGGGCACCTGAAGGTCGCGATGAGCGACCCCTCCAACGTCATCGCCCTGGACGACATCCGCACGCTGTGCGACCGCGAGGTGCAGCCCTCCGTCGCCACCCGCACCGACATCATGTCGGCCCTGGACAAGTACACGTCCATGGGCGGGGACTCCGTGGACTCCCTGGGCAACGACCTGCAGACCATCGACGACGACGACGAGCTGGACGCCCTGCAGGACGCCGGCATCGACGACGCGCCGATCGTCAAGTTCGTCAACGCCCTGATCGCCCAGGCCGTCACCGACCGCGCCTCCGACATCCACATCGAGCCGCAGGAGACCGAGCTGCGGGTCCGCTACCGCGTCGACGGGGTGCTGCACGAGGTCACCAAGCAGTCCCGCAAGATCCACGCCGGTGTCGTCAGCCGCCTGAAGATCATGGCCGACCTCGACATCGCCGAGCGTCGCGTCCCCCAGGACGGCCGCATCTCGGTGAAGACCCCCACGAAGAAGATCGACCTGCGTGTCTCGACCCTCCCCACCGTGTACGGGGAGAAGGTCGTCATGCGTATCCTCGACAAGTCCTCGATCATGCTGGACCTGACGGACCTGGGGTTCACCGACCACAACTACGCCATGTTCAGCGAGAGCTTCACGAAGCCCTACGGCCTGATCCTGGTGACCGGCCCGACGGGGTCGGGGAAGTCCACGACGCTGTACGCGACGTTGAACAAGATCTCCAAGCCCGAGATCAACATCGTCACCGTCGAGGACCCGGTCGAGTACCGGCTGCCCGGCATCAGCCAGGTTCAGGTCAACAAGAAGGCCGGCTTGACGTTCGGCGCGGCGCTCCGGTCGATCCTGCGCCAGGACCCCGACGTGGTCCTCATCGGTGTGATACGTGACCTGGAGACCGCCCAGATCGGGCTGGAAGCGGCGCTGACCGGTCACCTCGTGCTGTCCACCCTCCACACCAACGACGCCCCGTCGGCGGTGACCCGCCTGACCGAGATGGGCGTCGATCCCTTCATCGTGGCCTCCGCCGCCGACTGCGTGCTCGCGCAGCGCCTGGCGCGCCGCTTGTGCAGCAAGTGCAAGGAGGAGTACCGGCCGACGCTGGAAGAGCTGCAGGCGGCCGGGCTCCCCGTGACCGAGGGCGACCTCGAGCGCTTCCCGCCCCTGCAACGTCCCGTCGGCTGCAGCCACTGCGGCAACACCGGCTACCGGGGCCGGTTGGCCATCCACGAGGTCATGGCGGTGAACGAGGAGATCGAACGCCTCATCGTGACCCACGCCTCGACCGACGAGATCAACAAGGCCGCCCAGGCCAACGGCATGCGCACCCTCC
>JBFKGB010000100.1:0-10020 GCA_041633535.1 Euzebya sp.
ACCGTGTAGGAGGCGACGGGCAGGTCCTCGAACAGGACGCTGCCGTCCGCACCCGCCGTGTCGGAGGCGACGCGGGTCCCGTCGCGCAGGACCTCGATGCGGGCATCCCGCAGCGGGGCACCGGTGGCGTCCAGGACGCTCACCCGGAGGTCACCGACGGGACCCAGCAGCATGACGGGGCACAGCGTCCGCCCGTCGACGACGTCCTGGACGATCGCGTCCTCCTGGAAGCCGTCGATGGTCATGGTCCAGCGGCCATCCGCAAGGTCGGTGAAGACCGCACGACCGTCGGCACCGGTGGTCGCCGCACGGGTTCCGCCCGGCCCGGTCGCGGTCACGACCTCACCGACCTGCCGCCCACCGGTCGCGGCGTCGACGACGAGCAGCTCGACATGCGTGTCGTCGTCGGACGGATCCACCGCGACGACTCGTGACGTGCGCTCCTGGAACAGACGTCCGCTGGACCAGTGCGCCAGGACGCTGGTGACGGTCATCCCGACGTCCATGCAGCCGCGGTCGCGGTAGGTGTGCGTCGGCTCCCGCTCGGCGCTGGCGCGGCCGTCACCGAACGCCCACGCCCAGGTGTCGATCAGCCCGCTGCTGCGGTCCTGGAAGACGACGGGCGAGTCCTCGACCTGGCGGTGGGTGCTGACCCTGAAGGCCGGATAGAGCTCGACGACGTGGAAGACGGTCTCGTCCACGATGGTGCCACCGTCGACGCGCTGGAACGTCGTCGTGACCGTGCACGTCGTCTGCTGCGCGCTGCCCGGAGGCGTCTCGTCGTCGGGGATCGGCTCACCCGGACCGGCTCCGGGCTGTGCCTGCGGGCCGGAGGGGCTGGCGTCGTCGGGCTCGGGCTGGACCGGGACGGCGCCGCTGCCACGGTCCACCTCATACGGGCTGACGGGCGCGCCGAGGGTGAAGCTGGCGGCGCCCTCCGGGAGGTAGGAGAAGCTCCCGACCGTGCAGTCAGAGCTGACCGAGCCCTCACCGTCCAACCGGCGTCCGGGGTCGTCCACGCCGACGACCAGGTGCTCCTCCGGTGACAGGACCGCGCCCGGGGCAGGGCTGTAGGTGACCAGGGGCAGCGAGGGCATCCCCGAAGCCTCGCGAGCTCCCTCGCACACGGAACGCGCAACGAGGCACGTGAGGGCCGCCGGTGGCGTGCGCGCCAGATGGGTCCGCAGCTCCTCGGAAACGCCCGTCGCTCCCACCGGCACGATCGCACCGCCGGTCATCCCGGCATGCCTGGCTGCGGCCAGACCGGACTGCCAGCCGAGGTCACCGGTGTCGGGCACCAGCACCATGCGGCTCCCGGTGTCGGTCCCCCGCGCGCGGGCGACAGCCAGTGCTGTCTGCAGCCGGTCCGCCCCGGCGATGCGCTCGACGCGGTGGCCGTCGGCCAGCAGCGTCCGCTCGACGTCCTTGGACACCGCGCCGACGCCGCCAACGATGAACACGGTGCGGACGTTGCTGTCCCGCAGGTGCTGCTGGGTGGTCGTGCTCAGCCCACCGCTCTCCGTCAGCAGCACCGGCCAGCCGGCGCTGGCCGCCATCGCTCCGACGCTGACGCTGTCGGCCCAGGCGGCTGACCCGTTGCCACCCTGGGCGTCGAAGGCGCGCACGACGATGGCGACCTCGGCGTCCCGCGCGACGTACCCGGCCACGGCGGTCGCCGTCTCGAGCCGCGTGGGGCCGGCCAGGCGGACCGTGCGCAGCCCCAGCGCCCGGACCTGCTCCTCGATCTCGTCGGAGATGACGGCGGTCCCGCCCAGCAGGAGCACCTCGTCGGGGTCAAGACGGACGAGCTCGGCATGCAGGTACGGCGACAGCTCCTCCTCGTCCTCGACCAGCAGCATCGGCCCGTCCGCCTGGACGACGGACGCCGCCAGGGCGTCGGCGAAGGAGGACGCCGACGCCAGGACCACCCGGCTGGGGCCCTCGGTCGCGCCATCGGTCTGCTGGCTCAGCCGCAGGGCGATCTCGGCGCCGGTCAGGGACCGCGCCTCCTCGTCGGTGCGGACGATCGTGATGTCCTGCGCGGTCTCCTGTGGGCTGCCCTGCTGGGCGAGGGCCGCAGGAGCGGTGACTGCGAGGACGAGCAGGATGAGGAGAAGATGGTTGACGGTGCGCACGTGACCCCCGGGTGGTGTGGAGGAGAGCGCACTGCGCTGTCGGCGCCCCCCGTTGCCATGCGGCGCCGCAACCCCGTGTGGCGACCCCAGGCCCTCATCGGCACCGGGCGTCCCTGACTTGAGGGATGTGTGCACATGACGGAGGGCCCACCACAGGTGGGCCCTCCGCGCTGTGCTGCTGCTAGGCGTCCAGGAAGGGGTAGTCGGTGTAGCCCTCCGCGCCGCCGCCGTAGAAGGTCGAGTCGTCCGGCTCGTTCAGCTCGGCGTCCTTCTCGAAGCGGGTGGGCAGGTCGGGGTTGGCGATCGCCAGGGTCCCGAAGGCCACGGCGTCCACGGTCTCGTCCTCGATGGTCGCGACGGCACGGTCCAGGTCGTAGCCGGCGTTGCCGATGACCGGTCCGGTCCAGCCGCCGGCCTTGAAGGCCTTGACCTGGGCGTTGTCTGGCATGCCCTCCACGAAGTGGGCGTAGGCCAGGCCGCGCTCCTGCAGCTGGCCGCCCAGGTAGCCCAGGGTCGTCGTCGGGTCGGAGTCCGCCGTGTCGGCGGTGCCGTTGCCCAGGCTCAGGCGGATGCCGACACGGTCGGCCGTCCACGCGCCGATGACGGCGTCGGTGACCTCCAGGGTCAGACGGGCACGGTTCTCCATGGAGCCGCCGTACTGGTCGTCACGGTCGTTCACGCTGTCGGCGAGGAACTGCTCGAGCAGGTAGCCGTTGGCGGCGTGGACCTCGACACCGTCGAAGCCGGCCTCCCTCGCGCGACGAGTGGCGTCCACGTAGGTCTGGACCAGGCCCGGGATCTCGTCGGTGGCCAGGGCGCGGGGGTCGGAGGTGGGGACGAAGCCGTCGGTGGTGAACGTCATCGTGTTGGCGTTGACCGCGGTCGGGCCGACCGGCGGGTTGCCGTCGTGGAAGTCGGTGTGGGAGACCCGCCCGACGTGCCACAGCTGCAGCACGATGGTGCCGCCCTCCTCGTGGACGGCGTCGGTGATCTCCTTCCACGCCGCGACCTGCTCGTCGTTGTAGATGCCCGGCGTGGCGAGGTAGCCGGCGCCCTGGGGGCTGACGATCGTGGCCTCGGTCACGATGACGCCGAACCCGGCGCGCTGACGGTAGTACTCGGTGTTGAGGGCGTGGGGGACGCGGTCCTCGGTCGAGCGGTTACGGGTGAGGGGGGCCATGACGACACGGTTGCGGGCCTCGATGGCACCGAACGTCACGGGCTTCAGGATGGGGGATGCATCAGTCATAAGGATTCCAACCATTCCCCATCCGGGATCATTCCAACGCATCACTCCGAGAATCGCGAAGGACCCCGTCAGCGACGAGGTCCTCGGCGTGTTGGCTCAGGTCGCGGAGGGGTCGGGCTCGGAGCTGCCGCCATCCTGTCCGGTCGTGTTGTCCACGTCGTCGTCCGGGCACAGGAAGTAGTCACCGGCGACCGGCTGGGCCCCCGGGTCCCCGGAGTCGCAGAAGTCGATGCCGCTTCCCGGCGGACGGGTGCCGGGCGGGTTCTGCGTCGGCGCCGTCGTCGGCGTCCCGCCGTTACCGCCCCCGCCCCCGCCGCCGCCGCCCGGGTTGGGCGTCGCCGTGATGGGCGGCAGCGTCGTGGGATCGGTCTGGGTCGGCGTCGGGGTCGTCGGCGCCGCCGTGGCGGTCGTCCCGCCACCCGCCGCGGGCGCTGTGGTGGGCGCCGTCGTGGCCGCCGCGGCGACGATCACCTCGGCGTCCTCACAGAGCAGGAAGTGGCGCACGTCGTCGCCCTGCACCTGCAGGTGGACGTAGGCGACACGGTCGGCCACCCGCAGCTGGGTGCCCTCGTAGCTGAAGGCGGCGACCATGCGGAAGATCCCGGCACCGAGGTCGCGACCGGCCAGGGGGCCGGTGACCATCGTCCAGGTCGGGTCGGACTCGACCGACCCACCCAGCAGGGCGCTGCGCTCGGCGAACCCGACGGGCACCTCACCGTCGAACCAGGCGTCGCGGCACTCCTCGACGGTGTAGCCCAGCAGGGGGTGGTTGTTCGCCACGACGAAGGCCAGCCCGGCCTCCGCGCCGACCGCGAAGGCCGCGTCGCGGGCCTCCCAGTACCGCTCGAGCGCCGCCACCGTCTGCTCGGTGACCGGCTCGGGTGGCACGGCGGGCATGGTGGTGACCGCCGGGATGGCGACGGGGACCACGTCGGCCACGGGTGGCACGGACGACACGCAGGCCGCCGACAGCAGGCCGAGGGCCAGCAGCAGGCCGGTCAGGCGGGTTCTCATGAGCATGTCACTGCCTCCAGAAGCTCGGTCTCGGCGGTACCCGAGACCAACGATGCCCCACCGATGATCTGCACGCCGTCCTCACCTGGGCAGCTGCGCTCCAGGAGCGCCCGTGTCGGGCCGGGGACGTGGCCAGCCTCGGTGTACAGCAGCGGCCGGTCGAGGTCGGCGGCCAGGCCCGCGGCGGCCAGCGCCGGGACCCAGCCACGCGCGTAGTAGCCGTTGGCGACCAGGTAGCCCTCGGGGGACTCCCACAGCCGGTCGGCGACGGCGACGGCGGTCTCGGCGCGCGTGGCACCTGCCACACGGCTGGCGCCCGGCAACTGGGCGAACACGGCGTCGGACACCGCGCCCGTCCCACCGAAGACGACGGTGCTGGTCGTCCCCCAGCGGTCCAGCGCCGCCGCGACGTCCGGGTGCAGGGCGTCACCGCTGGTGATCACCATCGGGGTTCGTGTCTCGGCCGCCCAGGCGCCGCCGCTGAGGGCGTCGGCCCACTGCGCCGTCGGGTTGTCGCCACCGTCGGCGCGGACCACACCGACCTCGGTGCTGTCCGGCCACAGGCGGCGGACCTCCTCGGCGATGGCCAGGGCGGTCTCGAAGCGTGAGCTGCCGGCCAGCCGCACGACCTGGTGGCCACGCTCCTGGACCTGGCTGACGACCCGTGGCGACAGGGCGGACTCGCCGCCCAGCACGTACACACGGCCGCCGCCGTCGGGCAGCACCTGGTCCATGACGTCCAGGGTCGACTCGGTGACCCCATCGGTGGTGGACACCAGCAGCGGGCCCTCGTTCAGCAGCGGGGAGGCGGCCAGGGCGTCGACGGCGACGTCGCTGCGGGACAGCACGACGAAGTCGGCCGGGAACACCTCGGGGCGGCTGAGCGCGATGCCCTCACCGGCAGCGATGACCTCGTCGACGTTGGTGCGCGAGATCTGGACGCGCGCCGGATCGATCAGCGGTCCGCCGGTGGCCTCGACGTCGAGCATCCGGTCGACGTCCAGCTGTCCCCATCCGGTGAAGATGTCGTGGCCGCTGGGTCCGATGTCGCGGACACCGTTCTGCAGCGCCAGGCGGACATCGTCGACCGTCCGCTGGTAGCCGTCGTCAGGCAGGTTGCCCAGCGGGTCGGGCGTCGGCAGGACGGGCGTGAAGCCACGGGTGATGTGCGGGTTCAGGCCCATGTACAACGAGATCGCACCCGTCACGATCGGTGCGGAGAAGCTGGTGCCGGCCACCGAGCGGATGCGGTCGAGCTCCCACAGCACCGCGAGGTCCTGTGACAGCGTCTTGGCGTTGTTGCCGCCGGGCGCCACGATGTCCAGCCACCGGCCGGTGGAGGAGTACGCGGCACGCTCGCCGGCGCGGGTGGTCGCGCCGACGCTGATGACGCCGGGGTAGGCGGCCGGGTAGACCACCGGGTCGCCGTCACCGGCGAGGTTGCCGGCGGCGGCCACGACAGGGACCCCCTGCTCGAGGGCGTAGTCGATGGTCTCGCGCAACGGGTCGAAGCCCTGGGTCTCGCCGTCGTTGCCCTCGAAGTTGTCCGTGGCCGAGGCGCACTGCTGGTCGTCGAGGTCGATGTTGCCGTCGTCGTCGTTGTCCCGTCCGTCGGCGCACGCCGGGGTCTCGTCGATCCCGCCGTCACCGCCGTCGCTGACGTCCACGCCCTCAGACCCGTCCTCGGCCGAGTCACAGCCCAGGTCGGGCGTCTGCCCGGCCGATGGCTGGAAGTCGGTGGTGCCGTCACGGTCGTTGTCGATGCCGTCGCGGCACTCGGGCACGTCGGCCTCGGCACCCTCCGGGGTGAACAGGTCCGTCTCGGGTGCGCCCAGCGAGATGTGGACGACGTCGGCGCCGTGGTCGACGGCCCACTTGATGCCCTCGGCGACCTGCACGTTGTTGATGCAGCCGTTCACGTCGTTGACGCGGATCGGCATCAGGTTGACGCCCCAGTCCATGCCCGCGATGCCGAAGGTGTTGTTGCCGCGGGCACCGATCAGGCTGGCCACGCCGGTGCCGTGCGGGTCGCGGTCGGAGTTGCGGGGCACGCCGGGCCCGAAGGCCTGGTAGGCGACGGCGTCGTCGCCGATGATGGGGCCGATCGCGCCGCCGTTGTCGCCACCCTCGAGCTCGAGGCCGTAGGCGACGTCGAGGCCGCCGACGACGCGGGCACCGCCGTCCAGGAAGTCGAAGCGGGTGGCGTCGATGCCGGTGTCGACGACGGCGACGGTGACCGGACGTGTGCGTCCGCCGGCGCTGGAGTCACGGATGGTGTCCCACGCCTGGGGTGCGCGGACGGCCGGCTGGTACCACTGGAACGGGTAGCCGTCGTCGTTGGGGGTGACGGCCTGGGGGGTCAGGCGGTAGCGGGTGCCGTCGGCCGACTCCGTCTGCGTGCCGCAGTCACCGGGGACCGGGAACTGCGGGATCTGCGTGCCGACCTCGGCGTCCTCACCGGAGCCGACACGGATCAGCCAGTTGCGCTCGGGGAACCAGTCACGGCCACCGGCCGGCTGCGCGGTGTCCACGACCTCGACGGTCCAGGCGAAGCCGTCGTCGGCGGTGAAGTCGCCGATCGCGCTGGTCGGGACGACGCCGTCGATCTCGAAGCCGTCCAGCCGGTTGGCCTCGTCCAGGAACGTGACCGTCCACGTCGAGCGGTCCCGCGACGGGGTGCGGATGGCCATGATCTGGTAGGGCCGGGACGGCGTGTTGGGCTCGGGGAAGATCGTGACGATGAAGTCAGGTCCCGTCTCAGGGTCACCGAGGACCGTCGGGTACTCCGAGGAGCCGTCCTCGATCGAGGTGTACAGGGCGTAGGTGATCCCACCTGCACCCAGGTTGTTCAGACCCCACTCCTTGCAGGCGTAGGTCAGGAACGCGGTCTGGTCGAAGCGGCCCGCGTCGTCGGTGGACTGCAGGATGAACATGCTGCGCAGGTCGATGGCCGGGGCCGGCGCGGCGGGGCCGGTGTTGTAGGAGACGCCACCGGTGGAGTCGAAGCCGCCGCGGTAGGCGAGCTCTCGGCTGGCCTGGACCCCGCCCACCGGCAGGTTGGTCCCGTCGTCGCACTCGTCGTACCACTGCTGCGCGGTTGCGGAGCTGCGGAGCGTGTCGACGTCGGAGAAGCCGGCGCTACGCTCCTCCCCCGTCGCCTCGCGGTAGGCCGCGACCGCCTCGGCGCGCAGCGCCGCGCGGCTGTCGGCCTGCGCCTCGGCCTGGGCCGCCCAGGTGCTCGTGGCGTAGTCGGCCCGCCGCTCGGCGGCGAAGGCCGCCCAGTCGACGTCGAGCTCACCGGGGGTCCATGCGGCGTCCGCGGCGGACGTCCCCGGCGGTGACGGGTCCGCCGTCGACGGCCCCGTGTCCTGCGCCGCGGCGGCAGCAGGAAGCAGGCTCAGTGCCAGCACGATGGCCAGCGACGCAGTGATGAGGGCAGACAGACGCATCCCGGACTCCTAGTCGGACGTCACGATAGTTAACTACAACCCCACCAATTGACAAGGGCTACGTGCGGACCGGTCTCCCCTGGGACCCACGCAGGTGCTGTGACGTCTGCGGTCCCCCACCCCGTTCGCGGCCGGTTGCACACTGGGTACACGACGCAACCCGCAGGGTCACGATCACGTCGCAGCGGTCATCCCACGCAGCTCCTTCTTCAGCTCACCGATCTCGTCACGCAGCCGTGCGGCGTACTCGAACCGCAGGTCCGCGGCGGCCTGGTGCATCTCGTCGGACAGCGTCTGGATCAACGTCGCGAGCTCGTCGGAGGGCAGGTCGGAGACGTCCGGGATGCCGAGCTCGTCGCCACGCCGCCCCCGACCGGTCGCCTCCGCGGCCTGGTAGGGCATCCCCGCCTCGGCGGCACGGGCCATCTGGATGATGTCGCCCACGCGCTTGCGGATGGTCTGCGGGTCGATGCCGTTCTCCAGGTTGAACTGCTTCTGGATCTCGCGACGCCGGTTCGTCTCGCTGATCGCCAGCCGCATGGAGTCCGTGATCTGGTCGGCGTACATCACGACCTTGCCGTTCAGGTTCCGGGCCGCACGCCCGATCGTCTGCACCAGCGAGGTCTCGGACCGCAGGAACCCCTCCTTGTCCGCGTCCAGGATCGCCACGAGGGCCACCTCGGGCAGGTCCAGGCCCTCGCGCAGCAGGTTGATGCCGATCAACGCGTCGAAGTGGCCGAGCCGCAGCTCGCGGAGGATCTCGACCCGCTCGACGGTGTTGATCTCGGAGTGCAGGTAGCGGACCTTCAGACCCGCCTCGAGCAGGTAGTCGGTCAGGTCCTCGCTCATCTTCTTGGTCAGCGTCGTCACCAGGACGCGCTCGTCGCGCTCGGCGTGGGCGCGGATCTCGGTGATGAGGTCGTCGATCTGGCCCTTCGTGGGGCGCAGCAGCACCTCCGGATCGATCAGGCCTGTCGGGCGGATGACCTGCTCGACGACGGTGGTGGACACCCGACGCTCGAACGGCCCGGGTGTCGCCGACACGTGGACGGACTGGCCGACCTTCTCGCGGAACTCCTCGAACTTCAGAGGGCGGTTGTCCATCGCGCTGGGCAGCCGGAACCCGTGGTCGACCAGGGTGTCCTTGCGCGACCGGTCCCCCTCGTACATCCCGCCGACCTGCGGGATCGTGACGTGGGACTCGTCGGCGATCAGCAGGAAGTCGTCGGGGAAGTAGTCGATCAGGGTGTAGGGCGTCTCGCCCGGCTGCCGACCGTCCAGGTGGCGCGAGTAGTTCTCGATCCCCGAGCAGATGCCGATCTCGCGCAGCATCTCCAGGTCGTAGTTGGTGCGCATCCGCAGCCGCTGTGCCTCCAGCAGCTTGTTCTGCCCCTCGAGCTCGGCCAGCCGTTCGGCCAGCTCTGCCTCGATCGTCCCGATCGCCTGCTGCAGCCGGTCACCGCCGGTGATGTAGTGGCTGTTGGGGAAGATGTTGACCTTGTCGTACTCACCGATGATCTCGCCCGTGATCGGTTCCAGACGGGTGATCCGGTCGATGGTGTCCCCGAAGAACTCGAGCCGCCAGGCCGTCTCGCCGTCGGAGGGGAAGACCTCCAGCGTGTCGCCGCGCACACGGAACTTCCCGCGGACGAAGTTCAGCTCGTTGCGCTCGTACTGCAGCTCCACGAGCCGACGGATCACCCCGTCCAGCTCGATGTCCTGCCCCTCGGTCAGCATCAGGTGGTACTTCTCGTACTGCTCGGGCGACCCCAGGCCGTAGATGCACGACACCGAGGCCACGATCAGGACGTCACGACGGGTCATCAGCGCCATGGTCGCCTCGTGGCGCAGCCGCTCGATCTCGTCGTTGACCGAGGAGTCCTTCTCGATGTAGGTGTCGGAGGAGGGGACGTAGGCCTCGGGCTGGTAGTAGTCGTAGTAGCTGACGAAGTACTCCACCGCGTTGTGCGGGAAGAACTCCTTGAACTCGTTGGCCAGCTGGGCGGCGAGGGTCTTGTTGGGGGCCATCACCAGCGTGGGCCGCTGGACCTCCGCGATGATGTTGGCCATCGAGAAGGTCTTGCCCGATCCGGTCACGCCCAGCAGGCAGACGTCCGTCTCGCCCCGGCCGAGCGCCTCGACGACGCCCGTGATCGCCCGCGGCTGGTCACCG
>JBFKGB010000101.1:0-9970 GCA_041633535.1 Euzebya sp.
CACTGCTGGCCAAGTTCGGGCTCAAGGGCACCCGCGCCACGCGGCCGGCCTCGGCGCTGTCACCGGGCGAGCGGACGCGCGCGATGCTGGCGCTGCTGATGGCGGTACGAACGAACCTGCTGGTGCTGGACGAGCCGACGAACCATCTGGACATGCCCGCGATCGAGCAGCTCGAGGCCGCGCTGGCCGACTACACCGGCACGCTGCTGCTGGTCTCACACGACCGGCGGCTGCTCGATGTCGTCCACACCACCCGGACCTGGACGGTCAGTCAGGGCACCGTGACGCAGGGCTGAACGCCAGGATTTCTGCTTCCTGCGGGCCGTCGACCGTGTTAGGGTCACACGACACCGAGGACGAGGTTGATCCCCTCGAACATCGCGTCGGAGGAGCCGCTCAGGGCTCCGCCCACGGCCATGGACAACGCGGAAGATGCGAGAAGCCGGTGTACCTGAGAAGGAACCGGTAGGACCCCAGCAATGAGTCTCAGGACACATCTGGGGTTCTACTCATTTTCCGGCGACCACGACCTGCACGTCGTGCAGGTGCGCCTCGGCGACCGCCATGTCGGTCAGCCGCTGGCAGAGCATCGCCGTCAGCGCCATCGGGCCCTCCAGGATCACCCCGCCGCCACGGTGGTCCCGCACCTCGACCAGCGCGGTCGGCAGCCCCAGCGGCAGTCCTGCCGCGAGCCCCGCACCCACGTCCGCCACCCGGTCGACAACCCGCTGCGCGGCCCACCGCAGACCGGGCACCGGCACGGCCCGACCGACGATCGACCGGCTGGTCCGGCCCACCAGCCGACGGGCTGCCACCGCTGCCAGCGGCTCGACCACCACGGCCTCGGCGTCGGCCCACCGCACCCGTGAGCGGCGCAGCAGCCCCCGAGAGACCACCTGGGTGGAGGAGACGGTCACGCTGTACCGGTCGCCGACGATGTCGACGAGCCGCCGTGTGACGGGCCCGTCCAGGACGCCCCCACCGGCCGTCCGCGCCCAGTCGGCGAGGGGTCCGAGACCGACGGTCAGCGAGCCGTCCTCGGATGCGGCGGCGACAAGGCGGGGGCGCGTGGGTGACATGGGATCGTCATTCCCCGAACCGGTCGCCCGCACCCCGGCTGCTCCGATACGGTCCCGTCCTGCCGATGGTTCCACAGGCGAGGCGCACCACCAGCGCTGCGGATAGGGAGGGCAGGCCACCCCATGACCGACACGGACAGCAGCACCCGCCGGGTCCTGGTGTCGCCCCGTGTGCTGGCCACTGTCGTGATGCTGACCGTCGCGGTCCTGACGATCGCCGCCAGCGTCACGGCCAGCAGGTTCCTGGACCAGGCGGCGGAGGAGCGGCTGGACCGGCGCGCGTCGGCCGCGCTGGAGGCCATCGACCGCCGGATGCAGGCCTACACCGAGTCCATCATCTCGGGCCGCGCGCTGTTCACCGTCGGCCCGGTGGACCGGCTGGCCTACCGGCAGTTCGTCTCGGCCCTGGACCTCGTCGAGCGCTACCCGGGGATCCAGGTGCTGGGGCACGCCTCGCTGGTCAGCACCGAGGACGAGGCCGACTACGTCGCGGCCGTGCGGGCGGACGCCGCCACCGCCGGCTACCCCACCTTCACCCCGTACCCCGACACCACGGCGGAGTCGCGCGTCGTCATCGACTTCGTCGAGCCCACCGCCGGCAACGAGGCCGCGTTCGGACTGGACTTCCTGTCCGAGGCGAACCGCCGGTCCGCGGTCCAGCTGACCCGTGACACCGGCGAGCTGGCGGCGACGGGTCCTGTGGTGCTGGTCCAGGAGACGGGGTCGCAGAGCGGCTTCCTCACCATGGTGGCGATCTACGAGGACCTCCCCGCCGACATCGCCGCGCAGACGGTCCAGGCACGACGGCAGGCCTTCCGCGGGGTGCAGTACGCGGCGTTCCGGATGGACGACCTGATCGAGGGCGTCCTGGGCGACGTCCGCGACGTCCGGCTGGAGGTCTACGACGTCGGCACCGTGGACGCGCCGGGGGACCCGACCATCGGGAACCAGACGTTCAGCGACGGCGGGACGGTGGCCGTGGCGGGGGCCGAGCCGGCGGACTCGCGGCTGATGTCCTTCGACATCGGGGGCCGCCGCTGGATCATCCTGTACCAGACGCTCGTCCCCATCGCGACCACCGTCGAACGGGTGACCCCGCCCCTGCTGCTGCTCGGTGGCCTGGCGTTCGCGTTGGTGGCAGGTGTCGCCACCGCCGCGCAGGCCGGCGCCCGGGAACGCGCGGAGTCCCGTGCGCAGCAGATGACCGCGGACCTGCGGGCCAGCGAGCTGGAGCTCGCCCGGTCCAACGAGGAGCTGGAGCGGTTCGCCTACGTCGCGTCCCACGACCTGCAGGAACCCCTCCGCACGGTCAGCGGCCTGCTGAGCCTGCTGCAGGTGACCCACGGCGACAGGCTGGACGACGAGGCCCGCCACACGATGGACATGGCGCAGGACGGGGCGACACGGATGGGGCTGCTCATCCGCGAGCTGCTGGACTTCTCGCGCGCCGGGCGCACCCCCACGACCCGGCCGGTCGACCTCAGCAGAGCATGGGACCGAGCCGTGCAGGACCTGTCCGCCGCGATCACCGAGACCGGGGCCGTCGTGGAGGCCCACGACCTGCCCGTCGTCCTGGCCGAGCCGACCGGTATGAACCAGGTGTTCCTGAACCTGCTCAGCAACGCCCTGAAGTACCGGCGACCGGGGGACGTCCGGATCTCGTGTCGTGCGACCCGTCAGGACGGGATGTGGCGGGTCGAGGTCGCCGACAACGGCATCGGCATCCCGGCCGAGCACCACGAGGACATCTTCGTGATGCTCCAGCGGCTGCACAGCCGCGAGGAGTACCCCGGGACCGGTATGGGGCTGGCCATCACCCGCAAGCACATCGAGTCCGTGGGCGGGACCATCGGCGTCGAGTCCGAGGAGGGGGCGGGCTCGACCTTCTGGATGCTGCTGCCCCCTGCCTGATCCGCGTCAGCCCACGGCGGGGGGCGACCATGTGGGGTCCCGCTCGACACCGTCGAACATCTGCGCCACCGTCCAGGCCAGGGTCTGGCTCAGCTGGTTGCCCAGCCGTCGGGTGAACACCGCAGCCAGCGAGGTGTAGTACCAGTGCTGGGCCGTCGCCGGTGCGGTGAAGCGGTCCCAGACCGCGGGGCCCACGGCCGTCCGGTCCCGCAGGATCGCGGTGGCGTTGTGCAGCTTGTCGGCCAGCGAGACCTGCAGGCTGGACCGTCCGACGGTCTGCAGGTGGGCGATGTAGGCGGCCTTGCGGCCCGGCCAGGGAGGCTTGGGATCGGTGTCGGCGTCCGTGCAGTCCGCGACGATCCTGGCGACGACGTCACCGAAGCGGTCGCGGATCGCCGACAACGGCAGCCGGTCGCGCTGGTCCTCTACGGCATCGTGCAGCAGTGCGGCGATCGCCTGGTCCTCGGTGGTGCCCGGCTGCTCGAGCAGCAGCGATGCCGCCCCCAGCAGGTGGGCGACGTAGGGGATGGTGGTGGACTTGCGGGTCTGGTCCCGGTGGACGTCGGCGGCCAGCGTCACGGCCTGCCCGAACCGCTCGCCCAGCACCACAGGGGCCGGCTCGGGGTGGTCGGCGTCGGTCAGCCGGTGGGGCCCGACGGCGCCGAGGACCGCCACCAGACGGGCGTCCACCGCGTCGACCACCGCGCTGGCCCCGCCGGCGCGCAGCGGCGCCAGCACCGCCACCAGGTCCCCCGGTGCGGCGTCGTCCTGCAGGACCGACCGCACCGCCTCCTCCCCCGCCTGCTGCTGTGCCCTCTCCTCGACCGACATGGTGCTCCCTCCCTCGACCGGACCCTCATGCTGCCACCCGTCCGCCGTCACCCGTGACGACCGGTTGCACACCACCCCTATTGTCCGTACATTTGCTGCCCCCCGATCCTGAGCGTGAGGAGACCCACCATGTGCATGCCCGCCAA
Source organism: Euzebya sp. (assembly GCA_041633535.1). Classification (GTDB taxonomy): domain Bacteria; phylum Actinomycetota; class Nitriliruptoria; order Euzebyales; family Euzebyaceae; genus Euzebya. The sequence continues at coordinate 3,968 of JBFKGB010000101.1, forward strand.
CTGCCCCAGCTGCAACAAGACGACCTGGGAGGGCTGCGGCCAGCACGTCGACGAGGTGATGCAGGGCGTGCCCACCGGGCAGCGCTGCACCTGCACCACGTCCCAGCGCTGAACGTCATCTTGGCTGGGTCGATTCGGGCTGGTCGGCCCGTCAGCGGTCGGTCAGGTCGCGCGCCCAGCGCGTCCAGGTCGAGGTGACGACCATCCCGACGTGCTCGTACAGGGCCTTGGCCCCCGTCCGCGAGTCGGTGGACAGACCTGCCGTCGCGCAGCCACGCACCGCGAAGTCGTGGAACGCCTGCTGCAGGAGCGCCCGGGCCAGGCCCTGTCCCCGGTGACCACGGTCAACGGCCAGCTGCTCGACCCACCCCTCCCCCTCGCCCTCGTCGAGGCACACCGCGGCACCGACCACCACGTCGTCGACGAGGGCGACCAGCACCTCGACGTCCTCACGCTCAAGGTGCGCGACCCGCCAGTCCTCGAAGGGCGTCGGCTCGTTGCGGTCGGGCCATTCACCGAAGGCCGTCTGGATCACCACATGGACGGCGTGGTCCTCCTGTGGGCGCTGCATCGGGCGGACCGCGACCCCCTGTGGCAGGACCGGTGGGGCGATGTGTTCACCCAGCGGGATCGAGAAGACCCAGCTGTGCCATCGCGGCGTGTAGCCGTTGGCTGCCAGGAGCTGCTTGGCGGGATCGGCCATGTCGGCGACGGTCTGGCCGACGACGTCCTGTCCCGAGCCGCGCGCGCTGACCTCGGTCCAGGCCAGCAGCGCCGTGCCGATCCCTCGACCCGTGGCCCCCGGGGCGACGGCGGCCCAGGCACGCCCCCGGTGCTGGTCGGCGTACCCGACCAGCCGAGCTCCGTCATGGACCAGGACCGCATGTGTCGCCAGGTCGACGGACGGGCGGGCCCAGTCGCTGGCGATGTCCCCGACCGTCGTGATCGCGCCGCCGGACACCGCTGCCTCGTCCTCGCGGAGCAGGGCGACGACCGCCTCGACGTCGTCCATGGTCGGCGGTCGGGCGGTCAGCCCGTCGGGCAGCAGGTCCATCCCCCGATGATGGCGCACGGCCCGGACATCCGCGTGTCGGATCAGCAGACGGTGCCGCCACCCAGGGGGTTGGGGGCCCTGCGGTTGGAGCCGGCGCCGACCGGGACCAGGTTCTCCAGGCCGTCCAGCGGCGAACGGGCGAAGCGGTGGTCGGTGACCAGGTGGTCGGCGACCTCGGCGCGGCGGGCGAAGCGGAGCGCACATCTGGGGCAGGTGGAGACGGACATGTTGGGACCCTTCCTTGGGAGTTCGGCTACAGATCGTTCCTACTGTCCGGTTTTCGGCATCGTTGTGACAGGCTGTAGCGCATTCTCACGGTCAGGTCATCCTCCCCTCGTAGCGTTGGGCGGTATGGATGTCCTGCGGTCACTGGTCCTGTTCGCGCTCGCAGCGGTGGCGGAGATCGGCGGTGCGTGGCTGGTGTGGCAGGGCGTGCGGGAGGGGCGGGGGCCGGGCCTCGTCGCCGTCGGGATGGTGGCGCTGGGGCTGTACGGCCTGGTCGCCACGCTGCAACCCAGCAACGAGTTCGGGCGGGTGCTGGCCGCCTACGGTGGGGTGTTCGTCGTCGGGTCCCTGGTCTGGGGTGTCGCGGTCGACGGCTTCCGCCCCGACCGCTGGGACGTGTCCGGGGCGCTGGTGTGCCTGGTCGGTGTGGCCCTGATCATGTACGCCCCGCGGACCTGAGCCGGCAGGGTCACGCCAGTCGCTCCTGGACACGTCGAATCAGGCCCTCGGACGGGCCGAAGGGATCTGGTTCTGACACAGCGAGGAGCGCAGCATGGGGTGAGGCGCCGTCTTGCGCGCTGACACCGCCCGGGGGCGCAGGTGCCGATGGGCACGCACAGGAGGGGGAGGGGCCATGGCCGTCTCACACCGTTGGACCATCAGGGCGTTCGTCGTGGTGGCCATCCTGATCATCGTCGCGCCCGCGGAGGCCGCACCGCCGTACCGGGAGGTCACCCAGGACACCTTCGTGGTGCCGCTCTGCGGACTCGATGAGGTGCAGATCGACATCGACTTCGAGGAGACGATCCACTGGACGTCGAAGGGCAGGGACCGCCTGCCCCACTACGCCGCCAACGTCAGGGGAGAGTTCGTGTGGACGAACCTCGCCAACGGGCGTTCGCTGCGTGAGACGTTCAACGTCAACGACAAGGACCTGAAGGTCACCGACAACGGCGACGGCACCCTGACGGTCCTGGTCCTGGCAACGGGATCGGATGGCTTCCGCGACGACTCCGGACGGCTTGTCCTCAGCAACCCCGGCCAGGTCCGCTTCGAGCAGCTGATCGACCACGGGGGGACCCCATTCGATCCCGCTGACGACCAGTTCCTCGCCGACCTCGGCATCGTCAAGAACAGCACCGGTCGCAACGACACGGAGGGGCTGGAGTTCTGCAGCGACATCATCAACGCCTTCATCGGCTGAGACCCGGGGGTCACCGATGGACAGGGTTCAGCTGCGCAGACCGGGTAGGGCGGTGGGTATGAGCACACCGACACAGTTCAAGGAAACCATCATCGTCGACCGCCCCCTGCGGACGGTCTACAACCAGTGGACCCAGTTCGAGGAGTTCCCCGAGTTCATGGAGGGCGTCGAGCGCGTCGAGCAGCGCGACGACACCCACCTGCACTGGGTGACCCAGATCGGTCTCGTCTCACGCGAGTTCGACGCCGTCATCGACGAGCAGATCCCCGACCGGATCATCTCGTGGCGCGCCGAGGGCGAGGTCGACCACGCCGGCAAGGTGACCTTCGAGGCCACCGACGCCGACCACACCGAGGTGACGGTCAACATGGCCTACGAGCCCGACTCCATCGCCGAGAAGGTCGCCGACTGGACCGGGCTGGCCGAGCGTCGGGTCAAGGGCGACCTCGAGCGCTTCAAGTCCTTCATCGAGTCCCGCCCGCTGGCGACCGGCGGCCACCGCGAGCAGCACTGAGGCCACACCCTGCGCCGCCCGACCCCCGCGGCGTAGGCTCCGCCCATGGGCGACCCGGTGTGCTGGCTCGACCAGGTGTGCGACCGTTGCGGTCGCCTCCTGGAGGCCGGCGACCGCCGGGCCCAGCGGTGCGGACGGTGCGGCGCGGATGTGCCCGCCGCGACCTCACCGGGACCCGTGACGCCCTCGCGCACCCGTCGCCAGCAGGAGCAGCCCCAGGTCGTAGACGCCGATGACCAGCCATCGCGGTAGCGGCTGGACGAAGGCGTCGACGGCGAAGAGCGTGAAGTTCACCGCGATCAGGGTGGCGCCCAGCGCCACGGTGCCGCCGGCACGTCCTGCGGCCACCAGGAACAACGCGGTGGCCGTCAGCACGATCAGGCCCGCCGCCAGCCGGTCGCCCAGCTCGGGGACGACCACCGTCCCTGACACACCGGCCCACGCGCCGGCCAGCAGGATGCCCCGCCACCACGACCCGCGTCCCTGCCGACGGATCCCCTCCCCCATGATCAGCACCGCCACGGCGAAGGCAAGGGTCCCCAGCCGTGTGAGGGACTCGAACTCAACGGCCACGTCGCCGGCTGCCGACACCAGCAGCCCGACGGCCACGAGCCGCCACCCCCGTCCCCCCAGCGCGCCCACGACGGCGCTCGCACACAGCGCGGGCACCGGCTTGATGATCGGCGCCGAGGCGGCCTGGGGCGCCACGGCGTAGGCGACGCTGGTCAGGACCAGGACGGTCAGGAGGAGCAGGTCACGGGAGGGGGCACGCATGCCCGCGAGTGTGACCGAGGTCGTCGACAGGTGCGTCACAGGCGACACTTCCGGCAAGGGTGCACTGCGTGAGCACCTCCATCCCACACAGCCGTCCGTCGTCCATCCCGCGTGCCGTCGTGCTGGTCGTCGCGCTCGTCGCGGCGGTCCTGCTGGCGGTCGCCCCGTCGTCACCGGCCGCCGCCGTCGATGACGTCACCCCGGCACGCGTCAGCGGGCCCGAGCGCATCGCCACCGCGGCGGCCATCGCCGAGCAGGCGTTCCCCCAGGGGACCCCGACGGCGGTCGTCACCACGGCCGTCAGCCCCTTCGACGCGCTGACCGGCGCGTCCCTGGCGGGCGCGCTGGATGCCGCGATGCTGCTGGTGTACCCCGACGACGTCCCCGAGGCGACGCTGCAGACGCTCGACCGGCTGGGTGTCGTCGAGATCGTCCTGGTCGGCGGGGAGCTCAGCATCTCGCCGGGGGTCGAGGCCACCCTGGCGCAGAACCATGACGTCAGCCGTCTGGCCGGCGAGACGCAGTACGACACGGCGGCCATCGTCTCGACCCGGACCGCTGCCGAGGCCGGCATGCCGGTCCTCGACGGGCAGCGGACGATGCTGTTGGCCAACGGGGAGGTGTTCGCCGACGCCCTCGCCGGCAGCCCCGCCGCCTTCGCCGGTCCGACGCCGGTCATGTTCACCGAGACCACGGTGCTGCGACCCGAGGTCCTGGCCTTCATGGACGACGTCGAGGTGCAGCAGGTCGTGATCCTGGGCGGCACCGCCGCGGTCTCGGCTGACGTGCAGGCCCAGATCGAGGACACGGGCCGCACCACCGTGCGCCTGGGGGGCGTCGACCGTGTCGACACGGCCGCGGCGGTGGCCACATGGACCGTCGAGACGCTGTCCTTCGGCACCGAGGACATCATGCTCGCCCGCGGCGACGACTTCCCCGACGCCCTGACCGCCGCCCAGCTGGCAGGCTCGGCAGCCCGCCCGCTGCTGCTGTCGGCCACCCCTGACGTCCTGCCGACCGTGGCCCGTGCCTGGTTCGCGGAGCGCTGCGACACCATCGCCGTGGTCCAGGCGGTGGGTGGTGAGGCCGCCGTGTCCACCGCGGTCCTGCAGCAGGCCGAGACGGCCGCCGAGACCTGCACCACCGAGGAGGGACCGGGCGGCGACGACGCGCTGCCGGGCTTCACGATGACACCCCTGACGCTCCAGGCCGAGCTGAGCGCCGTCGACTCCATCGACGTCACCGACATCGGGACGGTGTCCAGCTTCGACGCCGTGCTGCTGCCCTGTGACGACGTGACCCTCGACGGCGACGGGTCGGCGGTGTTCGCCGACCTCGACGCCGACGGGTTCGCCGACGGCTACGCCACGACGAGGACCGGCACCAGCGTCATCACCGGCATCAACTTCATCAACGTCGAGAGCGGTCCGGTCCAGCGCGGCGTCGCGCCCACGACCGACGACCAGGGCGCCCCGCGGCTGAGCGTCGAGGTGTCGGCCTACGACGCCGACTGTGCCGCCGTGGTCGTCGTCCCGGCCCAGCCCGCGGGTGCGGGCATCCCCGTGGACGCGGCTGGCCGCGCCACCGTCGCCTACGGCGTCAGCGAGGTCACCTTCGCCGACGGCGGGACTGCGGCACCGGTGGACACGCTGGTCTACCGGGTCGAGCCCACCGAGCTCGGCGTGGCGGCGGGGACCACCGCACGGATCGCCGTCGACGGCCGCCTTGACGACACGCCCATCGACCGACCGCTGGACGTCGTGCTGTTCCCCTGCAGCAGCACGCAGGTCACCCCCGAGGGCGCGGTCGCGTTCGCGGACGCCGACGGCGACGGCGCGGCTGACGGGTTCGCCCGGACCGACACCGGCGCCGCCTCGGTCAGCGCCGTGAACGGCCAGGCCACCGAGGGCCAGCCCACCGTCGTGGGCACCATCCAGGCCGTCGACGACCGGATCGACGTGGCCCTGGCGGCCGGCGCGGCGGACTGCACCGTCGTCGTGGTCGTCGCGGGCAACGGCAACGGGCAGCTCGACGTGGACAGCGACGGCGTCTCGCTGGAGGACCACGGGGTCGCCCGCATCACCTGGACCGACTAGACCGCACCGGGGGCCACCCACCCCCTGCCAGCACCCTGCAGCAGACGCGTACCCCCCACTACGGATACGCCCCAGGGACCGCGACACCCCCCGTCGACACCCTGGAGCAGACGCGTACCCCCCACTACGGATACGC
>JBFKGB010000102.1:0-9876 GCA_041633535.1 Euzebya sp.
AGGCAGGCCATTCCCCGATCGGCCCGCCCGACACCCTCGGGTGTCCGTGCGGCTTCAGACGCTGAGCGACCGGGCGTGGGCGCCCAGGATGAACGCCTCGATCGCGAGGTCCCACCGCACGTTGACCTCGATGGCCTCGCGGGTCTGCAGGGCCTGGTCGCAGATGTCCAGCAGCGCACCGGCCGAGACGGTGTCCGCCTGCTCCTGCAGCGCCTCGACCGCGTCGACGTTGCGGACCGCGTCGTGGCCGCCGCCACCACCCACCACGATCGCGTCACGACACCAGCTGACCAGGTCGTCCAGGGCCTGCTGGATGGTGGCGGTCTGCTCGGCCCGGGCCAGACGCTTGTACCGCTCCTCGACCTCCTTGGTGACCACCTTCGGCGGCGTGTCGCCGTACAGCTGGGTCAGCTGGTCCATGGTGTTCAGGCCCTCGATCTCGATGGCCTTGACCCGCCGCGCGATCTCGTCCTTCAGGGCCTTCGACGCCCGCAGGGCGAACCCGGGACCGTCGTCGCGCACCCGCATCAGCCACGAGCGGTGCAGCCGGTAGTCCTCCAGCGCGTGGGCGGTGGCCAGACGGCGCAGGGTCGTGGGCGAGCCCATGCAGGCCCGGGCCGCCAGCGCCCCGTCGGCGCCGGTCAGCCCCAGCTCGCCCGCCAGCCCCTGCAGCTGCGTGGCCGTCCACGGCGCGAAGCCGACGACGCGGCAGCGCGACAGGATCGTGTCCGGCACCTCGCTGGGGTCGGACAGGTCCAGGATCCACACCGTGCCCGGCGGTGGTTCCTCGAGCGTCTTGAGGAACGCGTTGGCCGCGTTGTCGTTCATGCGGTCCGCCTGGGTGATCCGCAGGACCTTGACCCGCCCCTCCTTGATGGTGGAGTTGGCGGCCTCGAGCCACTGGCCGTGCACCTCCTCCTTGCGGTAGGCGACGCCCGTGGGCATGAACTCGCGGTAGGCCGGGTGTGCGGCACGCATGAAGCGGCCCGTCAGCGTCGGGTCGTCCAGCGCACCGTTGGCCGCTGCGGCGAACGCCCTGGCCGCCTGCTGCTGCCCGACGTCGGGCGGGCCCACGAAGGCCCAGGCATGGCCGATGTCGTCGCGCTCGACCGCACCGGCCAGCACCTCGGCTGCCCGCTGCTGTGCGGGGATGTCCCAGACGTCCACGTCGGGGAGGCTAGCGACCGGCTGTGACACCGGCATGGCCCACCCCTCAGCCGGCGGAGGAGCGTCCCATGTCCATGGTCGGCTCGGACTCGGGGCCGTCGGCGACGTCCACGGTGGCGGGGACGGGCAACCAGTGGTGCAACCCTGTGCGGACCTGCGCCCGCAGGCTGTCGACGTCGACAGAGGCGTCCACGATCAGGAAGCGGTCGTGATGGGTCCGGGCCAGGTCCAGGAACGCCTTGGCGACCCGCTGGTGGAACTCGATGCCCTCACGTTCCAGGCGGTCCAACCCCTCGCCGCTGGACAGGGGGACGATGTTGTCCGCCGGGGTCTCGCCGGCCCGCCCGGCGACGCGGCTGAGCCCCTCACGGGGGTCCAGGCGCAGCAGCACGACGACGTCGGGCATGACACCGTCGACGGCCCAGCGGTTGACCTCCAGCACGTCGTCGACACCCAGCCCGCGACCCGCGCCCTGGTAGGCCAGCGAGCTGTCGACGAACCGGTCGCACAGCACGACCTTCCCAGCCTGCAGCGCCGGCTTGATCAGGGCCTGGACGTGGTCGGCGCGGGCGGCGGCGATCAGCAGCGCCTCGGTGCGCGGGTCCAGGTCCCCGGTGGTCGGGTCCAGGACGATCTGGCGGATGCGCTCGGCCAGCGGCGCACCGCCGGGCTCGCGGGTGACGATCACGTCGCGCCCCTCCGCCCGCAGCGACTCCGCCAGCAGGCGGATCTGGGTGGACTTGCCCGCCCCCTCGACGCCCTCGAAGGTGATGAACAGGCCGGCCTCGGGCTTGTCGCTGACACCGGTCATCCCCAGCGGACGGTCGCCGCTGCGGCGCGCCACCGCGATCGCGGTGCGGGTCCGCAGCCCGAAGTACATGGCGATCAGACCGCCGGCGACCAGCGTGACACGGACCCCGCTGAGGCTGACGGTCCCGCCGCCGGCGGCCAACGAGATCCGGCCGATGGCGCCAGCGACGAACGGGCCGATGCCGAGCGCGGCGAACAGGCTGATGCGGGTCAGGGCGTAGAACAGCGAGAACGTCCGGGCCCGCGTCGCGTCCTCGGTGTTGGTCTGCAGCAGCGTGTAGCCCTGCACGACGGCGACACCGGCGACCGCCCCCAGGACGGTGCCCAGGACCAGCGCCATCCCGAAGTTGACGCTCAGCGCGGTCAGCGCCGACATCATGCCGGTCAGCGCCATCATGATCGGGAAGACCGTCTCCTGGTCGAAGCGGCGCAGCAGCGGGATCAGCACGACGATCCCGAACAGCAGACCGCCGCCGACGACGCTCAGCAGGATCGACCAGTTCGCGGCCGGCTGCCCCAGGTCGCTGGCCACGAAGACCGAGCCCAGCCCGATCACCACGCCGGCGCCGAAGAAGACGCCGGCGATGCCGCTGATCAGCGCGCGCAGCAGGGGGAAGCTGCGGATGAAGTCCAGACCCTCCCGCAGCTCGGAGATGATCCCCGGCTGCTCCTCGGCCTCCTTGCGCTCCTGCCGCCGCTGCGCCTCACCGGGCAGGTGGACCTGGAACAGCAGCAGACCGGACAGGAAGAACGACACGGCGTCCAGCACCAGGGCCAGGCGCAGCGGGTCGGCGTCGGTGCCCAGCACGCTGTTGACCCCGGCGGCCACCGCGATCATCACCGACGTCGACACCGCACCCAGCGGCAGCGTGCCGTAGCTGGACAGCAGGTTCAGCTGGTTGGCCTCGGTCAGGTGCTCGTCGTCGATGACGACCTGCGGCAGCGAGGCGTCCTTGGCGGCCAGGAACAGCAGCGACACGCACTCGACGATGAACGTCAGGGCGAAGATGGCCAGCAGGTCCCCGGCGAAGGCGATCATCAGGTAGATCGCGCAGCGGGCCATGTCGGTGAAGACCAGGACCCGCTTGCGGTCGTACCGGTCGGCGATGACGCCGGCGATCGGACCGAACAGGGCGCTGGGCAGCAGCCGGATCATCAGCAGCCCGCCGACGGCGAACAGCGCCGCGGAGGAGTCGGTGTTCAGCTGGGTCACCAGCGCCGTCAGCGCGACGAAGCCCATCCAGTCGCCGACGCTGGAGGAGAACGACGAGGCGAACCAGAACCGGAAGTTGCGGTTCCGCAGCAGCTCGACGTAGGCCGACCTCGGTGCCGAGGCGGCCTTGACCGGATCGCTGGGATCGGTCCGACGGAAGAAGCTGGCGGGATCGCTGGGCATGACGGTGGGCGGAAGGGGTCTTCCGTGCCCCCCACGCTAACCCACCGCGCCGATGGTGCCCGTGACCGGCTGACCAGCAGGTCAGCCCTGCTTCTTCGCCGACGCCTTCTTGGTGGTCGCCTTCTTGGTGGTGGCCTTCTTCTTGGTCGCCTTCTTCTTCGTCGTCTTCTTCTTGGCCGTGGACTTCTTCTTCGTCGCCTTCTTCTTGGGCGCCGTGCCCTTGGCGGCCATCCGCTCGCGCCGCATCTGCAGCAGCTCCGAGGCACGCTCGGGGCTGATGTCCTCGACCGTGTCGCCCTTGCGCAGGCTGGCGTTGACCTCGCCGTCGGTGACGTAGGCCCCGAACCGGCCGTTGCGGATGCTCATCTCGCCGCCCGAGATCGGGTCGGTCGCCTTCAGCTCGCGCAGCACCGGGTTGGACGCCTGCCGCGCCGACTTCTTGTCCTGCGCCAGCAGCTTCAGCGCGTCGTCCAGCGTCGTGGTGAACAGCTCGGCCTCGCCGCCCAGCGACCGCGTCTCCTTGCCCCACTTCAGGTAGGGGCCGTAGCGGCCGTTGGCGACCATGATCGGCGCCCCGTCCTCGGGGTGCGGACCGACGTCGCGCGGGAGGGTCAGCAGCCGCAGGGCATCGGACAGCTGGATGGTGTCCAGCGACATGGTCGACAGCAGCGACGCGGTCTTCTCGGGCTTGCCGTCCTCGGGGTCGCCCAGCTGCACGTACGGGCCGAAGCGGCCGTTGCGCGCCACGACGGGCTTGCCGGTCTCGGGGTCCTCGCCCAGCAGGCGGTCCTGGTTGGGTGCCTCCAGGATCTCCTCGGCCTTCTCGAGCGTCAGCTCGTCGGGCGGGGTGTCGTCGGGGATCGAGGCGGTGTCGTCGCCACGCTGCAGGTAGGGGCCGTACCGCCCGACACGGGCCACGATCGTGGCGCCGTTGGCGTCGGTGCCCAGCGGGATGGAGTTGATCGACGCCGCGTCGATCTCGTCCAGCCGGTTGGTGACCATCTCGCGCAGACCGGCGGGGTTGGCCACGATCGAGGAGGGCGCACCGCCCCCACCGCCGGGACCGTCGGTGGCCGCACCCCCGCCCTCGGAGGGACCGCCGAAGTAGAACGTGGACAGCCACGGGACACGGTCGAAGCGGCCGGCGGCGATCTCGTCGAGGTCGTCCTCCATCTTGGCGGTGAACTCGTAGTCCACCAGGTGGCTGAAGTGCCGCTCGAGCAGCGTCACGACCGCGAAGGCGGTGAAGGAGGGCACCAGCGCCCCGGACTTCTTCCAGACGTAGCCGCGGCCGATGATCGTGCCGATGATCGAGGCGTAGGTCGAAGGACGGCCGACGCCCAGCTCCTCGAGACGCTGCACCAGCTTGGGCTCGGTGTAGCGCGACGGCGGCTTGGTCTCGTGCCCCTCCGCGGTCACCTCGTCGGCCTTCAGCACGTCCCCCTCCGCCATCTCGGGCAGGAAGGTCTCGCGGTCCGCCAGCGCCTCGTCGGGGTCGTCGGCCCCCTCGACGTAGGCGCGAAGGAACCCGGGGAAGGTGATGGTGCGGCCGCTGGCGTTGAACGTGGCGTCCTTGCCGGCGTCGGGGCCGCCCTCCTGGCCGACGGTGGCGGTCAGGCGGACGCTGACGGTCTGCCCGCGGGCGTCCTCCATCTGGCTGGCGACCGTGCGGGTCCAGATCAGCTCGTACAGGCGGCGTTCCTCGGTGCCCAGCTCGCCCTTCAGCGAGTCGGGGGTCCGGAACGTCTCGCCCGCCGGACGGATGGCCTCGTGGGCCTCCTGGGCGTTCTTGGACTTCTTGGCGTAGATCCGCGGGCTGTCCGGCAGGTAGTCCGCGCCGTACTTGTCCTTGATCTGGGTGCGTGCCGCCGTGATCGCGGTGTCGGACAGCATGGTGCTGTCGGTACGCATGTAGGTGATGTAGCCGTTCTCGTACAGCCGCTGGGCGACCTGCATCGTGCGCGAGGTCGAGAACCGCATCTTGCGGCCGGCCTCCTGCTGCAGCGTCGAGGTCGAGAACGGCGCCGGCGGCTTGCGACGGTACGGCTTGGTCTCGACCGAGGAGACGGTGAAGTCCGCGGCCTCGAGGCCGGCGGTGATCGCCCGTGCCCGCGCCTCGTCCAGCCGGTCGACGCCGCTGGAGGTCAGCTCACCCTGCTGGCTGAAGTCCTTGCCCGTGGCCAGGCGGGCGTCGGCCAGGGCGCTCATGCGCGCCTCGAAGGGGGCGGCACCGATCCCGTCGGCGTTGGGCTTCAGCACCTGCGCCTGCAGGTCCCAGTAGCTGGCCGACACGAACGCCATGCGCTCGCGTTCGCGCTGCACGATGACCCGGGTCGCGACGGACTGGACCCGGCCGGCGGACAGGCCGGGGTTGACCTTCTTCCACAGCACCGGGGACAGCTCGTAGCCGTACAGCCGGTCCAGGATGCGGCGGGCCTCCTGGGCGTCGACCAGGCGCTCGTCCAGCTCGATGGTGTTCTGCACCGCCTCGCGGATCGCGGTGTCGGTGATCTCGCCGAAGACCATCCGCCGGACGGGGACCTTGGGGTTCAGGACCTGCAGGAGGTGCCAGGCGATGGCCTCACCCTCCCTGTCCTTGTCCGTCGCGAGGATGAGCTCGTCGACGCCCTTCAGCAGCTTCTTCAGGTTGCTGACGGTCTTCTTCTTGTCCGGGTTCACGACGTAGAGCGGCTCGAAGTCGTGCTCGGTGTCCACGCCCATCGACGCCCAGGGCTTGCCCTTGTGCTCGGCGGGGACCTCCTTGGCGTTGGCGGGGAGGTCACGGATGTGACCCACGGACGACTCCACGACGTAGTCGGGTCCGAGGATCTTGCCGATCTTGGTCGCCTTGGCGGGCGACTCGACGATGACGAGGCTTTTGCTCATGGTGCAAGGATGGGTAGCAGGTATCGCGGTGTCGTGCACACAGTCATGGCGTTTCCCTCGGTCACAGGTCGGCGAGCAGCGGGGGTGCGTGACGCACCGGGTCGAGGGGTCCGACGTCGAACAGACGGGGTCGGAACCAGTGGTCGTGCAGGGCCAGCGCGTAGCGGTCGGTCATGCCGGCCACGAAGTCCGCGACGCGCGTCAGGTGGTCGGCGTCGGGGTCGGCGTAGGTGTCGGTGACCAGCCCCGGATGTTCCAGCAGGTACTCCACCAGCTCGGTGACGATCCGCTTGGCCGCCCGGGTGTGCGATTCCTGCTCGGGGCCCAGGTAGACACGCTCGAACATCCACGCCCGCAGCTCGTGCATGACGGGCAGCAGGTCCGGCGCCATGTCCACGACACCGGTCGCCACGGAGTGGTCGACCACCCCGCTGATGAGGGTGTCGATCCACCCGGATCCCGGGGGGCCGAGGGTGTCGATGACGACGGGCGGCAGGTCGGAGGGGACGATCATGCCGGCGCGCACCGCGTCCAGGACGTCGTGGGTCAGGTAGGCGATCCGGTCGGCGAAGCGGACGCAGGCCGCCTCGGGTGTGCGGCCGGGCGGGTCGACCTTCCAGGGGTGCCGCAGGATCCCGTCGCGGGTCTCCTCGCACAGGTTGAGGGGTTCCAGGACGTCGAAGATCCGCACCGACTGTGCGGAGTGGACCCAGCCGTCGGCGAAGAAGCCGGCCAGGGCGTCCTCACCGATGTGCCCGAAGGGCGTGTGCCCGACGTCGTGGCCCAGCGCGATGGCCTCGGCCAGCGGCTCGTTCAGCGCCAGGGCCGCCGCGATGGCGCGGGCGACCTGTGAGACCTGCAGCGTGTGGGTCAGCCGGGTGACGGTGTGGTCGCCGCGGGGGTTGATGAACACCTGGGTCTTGTGCTTCAGGCGGCGGAAGGCCTTGGAGTGGATGATGCGGTCGCGGTCACGCTCGAAGCAGGTGCGGTAGGCGTCCTCCTCCTCCGGCACGGCCCGTCCCAGGGAGTCCGCCGAGCGGGTCGCCGACGGCGACAGCCGCGACTCCTCGGCCTCCCGGTCGGTGCGACGGCGATGGATGAACGTCATGGGGTCGAACGGTACCCAAGCGTCGGGCAGGGCGACCACACGGCCTGTGGACAGCCGTGTGCTGTGGACCCTGCGTGAGACGGCGCTCACGGACGCTTTTCGGCTGGGGTGCCCCGACCCGTACACTCAGCGACGACCTCCGCCCGACGGGGCCGTGTTGTCGTGTCCGCAGCGTGCTGTCATCCAAGCCAGCGGACGTGGCCGCGCACGACCCCCGCCGACGGAGCCACCAGCATCGAGCCGTTGCAGCGCGCCGCGAACCCTGCGTGCCGGCTGACACGGGACCCCGACTGAGGAAAGCGGTACCAACCCATGAGCTCCATCCCGTACTTCGCTGCGATCGCAGCACTCGCCGGCCTCGGCCTGGCGGCCTACTTCGCGAAGGTGGTGAACGCCGCCGAGGAGGGCACCGACGTGATGAAGGAGCTCGCCGCCGCGATCCGCGAGGGCTCGCAGGCGTTCCTGAAGCGCGAGTACAAGTGGGTCAGCGTCTTCGTCGGCGTCATGACCGTCGTCATCGCCATCGTCCTGCCCTACGGCGCCCCCTGGGGATCGATCGCCTACCTGATGGGCGCGCTCTTCTCCTCCGTCGCCGGCGTCGTCGGCATGCAGATCGCGACCGCGGCCAACGTCCGCACCGCCAACGCCGCCCGTGAGGGTGCCGCCAAGGCCCTGCCCCTGGCCTACAAGGGCGGGGCCGTGATGGGCTTCACCGTCGCCGGCATGGGTCTGCTCGGCATCTCGCTGTGCTACATCCTGTTCGTCGACGTCCTCGAGGTCGCCGACGCCTTCTCCGTCGTCGCCGCCTTCGGCCTCGGCGCCTCCTCCATCGCCCTGTTCGCCCGCATCGGCGGCGGGTTCTACACCAAGGCTGCCGACGTCGGCGCCGACCTCGTCGGCAAGGTCGAGGCCGGCATCCCCGAGGACGACCCCCGCAACCCCGCCACCATCGCCGACAACGTCGGTGACAACGTCGGCGACGTCGCCGGCATGGGTGCTGACCTCTTCGAGTCCTACGCCGGGTCCATCGTGGCCCCGATCGTCCTGGCCGCCCTGCTGTTCGGCGGCTTCGCCACCGGCCAGGAAGGCGCCATCAACCCCGTCGAGGGCGGCAGCCTCCGCGAGGCGCTGTACCTGTTCCCGCTGCTGATCGCCGCCATCGGCATGGTCGCCTCGATCATCGGTGCGCTGCTGGTCCGCGGCAAGGAGGGCAAGTCCCTCCCCGCACAGCTGCACTTCGGCACCAACGTCGCCATGGTCATCACCGGTGTCCTGGCCCTGGTCGCCGGCACGGTGGTCTTCGGCCCCGTCCCCGAGGTCTCCAACGGTCTGTTCCTGGGCCTGATCATCGTCATCGGCCTGGCCGCCGGCTACGCCATCGGCTTCGTCAGCGAGTACTACACCTCGGACCACTACAGCCCCGTCAAGAAGCTGGCTGCGCAGTCCGAGACCGGTCCCGCGACCGTCATCATCGCCGGCATCGCCGACGGCATGCTGTCCACCGTCGCCTCGGTCATCCTGATCGTGGTCGCCATCGGCGGCTCCTTCGCCCTGGGCGAGGCCGCGTTCGACCCGGCCGCCATGGAGGCCGCCGGCTTCCTGGTCAGCAACGGTGGCCTGTACGCCGCCGCCCTGGCCGCCATCGGCATGCTGGCCACCACCGGCGCCGTCGTCGCCGTGGACGCCTACGGCCCGATCTCGGACAACGCCGGCGGCATCGCCGAGATGGCGCACCTGCCCGCCGAGGTCCGTGAGGTCACCGACGGCCTGGACGCGCTGGGCAACACCACCGCTGCCGTCGCCAAGGGCTTCGCCATCGGGTCGGCGGCGCTGACCGCGCTGGCCCTGTTCCGCTCCTACACCGCTGCGGTGTCGCCGGCCGGCGAGACCCTCGTGATCGACCTGACCAGCGTCCCGGTCGTCATCGGCCTGTTCATCGGCTCGATGGCCACGTTCGCCTTCGCCGCCCTGACGATGAAGTCCGTGGGCCGCGCCGCCCAGGCCATGATCGTCGAGGTCCGTCGCCAGTTCGCCGAGATCCCCGGCCTGCGTGAGGGCAAGCCCGGCGTGAAGCCGGACTCGGCCCGCTGCGTGGACATCTCCACCGCCGCGTCCCTGCGCGAGATGGTCATCCCCGGCACCCTCGCCGTGGTCCTGCCCCTCGCCGTCGGGTTCGTCTCGGTCGAGGCCCTCGGTGGCCTGCTGGCCGGCGCCCTGTCCACCGGCTTCATGCTGGCCATCTTCATGGCCAACGCCGGTGGCGCCTGGGACAACGCCAAGAAGTACATCGAGGCCGGCAACCACGGCGGCAAGGGCTCCGAGGCCCACAAGGCCGCCGTCACCGGTGACACCGTGGGTGACCCGTTCAAGGACACCTCCGGCCCCGCGATGAACATCCTGATCAAGGTCATGACCATCGTGTCCCTGGTCTTCGCGCCCGCCTTCCTGTAGGCGCGCATCCTCCTCGACGCCCCCGCCGGTCCGCCGGCGGGGGCGTCGTCGTTCCCGG
>JBFKGB010000103.1:0-9830 GCA_041633535.1 Euzebya sp.
ACGACGTCCATAGTAGGAGCGTCAGGTGTCCATGTGGATGGTCCGGTGGGTGACCGGACGGGCACCCACGAGGCCGGCGTACACCTGTAGGTGACGGCGGGCGACGTCGTCCCACCGGTGCCGCGAGGCCAGGACACGGCCAGGTGCGGGGTCCGTCCCGCCGCCCAGCACGTCGGCCAGGGCGGTGGCCAGGGTCGCCGGGTCCTCGCCGTAGCGCACCGCCTCGCCGAACACCTCCCGCAGCACCGGCAGGTCGCGGCACACCACGCCGACGCCGGCGGCCAGCGCCTCCATGGCTGCGAGCCCCCAGCCCTCCTTGGTGGAGGGGAAGGCGAACGCCGCCGACGCGGCGACCAGGGCCGGCAGGGCCCCGTGGTCGACAGGGCCCAGCACGACGGGGTGGACGCCCAGCCGCACCGCCTCGGCGTCGACAGCCGCCCGGTAGTCACGGTAGTCGAACAGCGTTTCGCCGCCTGCGACGACCAGGGGGACGTCGATGCCGTGGGTGGTGCGCAGCGCCGCCATGGCGCGCACCAGGTCCAGGGTGCCCTTGCGCGGCTCGATGCCGCCGACGGCCAGCACCCAGCGTCTGCCCAGCCGGTCGTGCCAGGCCGCACGGTCGGCCGCTGCCACCGCTCCGTCGCCGGCCGCGGCGGCGAAGCGTTCGGACTCCACGCCGTTGGGGATGACGGTGGCCGTGATGCCCCAGCCGGCCGCCAGCTCGTCCGCAACCGCCGCGGACACGCAGACGTGGGTGTGGGGCTCGCGGATCGCGGCCTCGTGGCAGGCGACCAGCTGTGGTGTCGTGAAGTGGTCGACGTGGTGGACGGTCCGGACGCAGCGCCCCCGCACCGCGTTGGCGCTGATGCAGTCCTGGGCGTGCACGACGTCGAAGGCGTCGACGTCGACGTGGGCGCGCAGCGCCGCGATCGAGCGCGCGACCCGGTCGCCCACGGTCTCTCCCTCCACGTCGGGCACAGGAGCGAGGGACACCCGCACCCGCGGGTCCACGGGCCTGAAGAACGCACCGTCGCCGTCCCTGCCGATCGCGAGCACCGTGACGTCCTGACCGTCGCGGGCCAGCGCCTCGGCCAGGGCCAGCGTGTGGACGACGCCGCCGCGGGGGCGCGTGGAGTACGTCAGCAGCGCGATCCTCATGGGGCCCACAGCCGCCGGTAGGCCTCCGGTCGGCGCTCCTGCAGGTGGTGGAAGGTCCGACGGGCACGGCTGACGGTCTCCTCCAGGTCGACGTCGGCATGGACCATCCCGGCCCGGTCGCCGGTGAACGCGGCGGTCGAGCCGTCGGGCAGCACGACCTTGGAGGATCCGAAGAAGCGCATGCTGCCGTGACGTCCCGTCTGGTTGGCGCTGACCAGCACCACCTGGTTCTCCGCCGCCCGGGCGCTGTCGTAGACGTCGAACATCAGCCGCTGACGGTCCCGGACCGTCGAGGTCGACCGCGTCCTGCTGGCGGGCCACGCGCAGGGGTTGGCGATCAGCACCGCGCCGTCCAGCGCCAGGGAGCGTGCGGCCTCGGGGAAGGTCTTGTCGTAGTCCACCAGCATCCCCATCCGGCCGAGCGGGGTGTCGAAGGCGTCGACGGTGTCGCCGGGCCGGTAGTCCTCATCCTCGCCCCTGGGCAGGTGGACCTTGCGGTGCACCCCGACCACCCGTCCCCCGGCCAGGCAGACGGCGGTGTTGGCCCGGCCGACCTCGACCTGCTCGGTCAGGCCCAGGCACACCACCAGACCCTCGGCCATCGCAGCGACGGCGGCGACCTCCGGACCGTCCAGGTCCAGCGCGGGCGGAAGGTCCGCTGCCACGCCCTCCGTCGGTCGGCCCAGGTGGTCGTGGTAGCCACCGAGGGCGCCGTGCGGCAGCACGAGCAGGTCAGCCGACACCGCTCTTGCGTCGGCGACGATCTGCCCGATCCGCTGCAGGCACTGCGGGAGGTCGCGGCGGAAGTGCGCGGCGACGGTGGCGATCCGCATGCCTATGCGCCGGTCCCCGCCCCGACCCTGCGTCGCCTGCCGGGGGCACCGACGGCCTGCACCAGCAGGTCGGCGAGGTCCTCGTGGGACGGCCCGGCCAGCCGCGGCAGCCCGAGCCCGCGGGCCTGGACCGAACGGACCCGCCCCACCACGTCGGGGTCGGTCAGCACCTCATCAGGGGTGGCGAGCAGCTGCTGCAGGCGGGTGAAGGCGTGCCAGACGACGGGGTCGTGCTGTGCGGCGACGTAGGCCTCGCCGTTGGTGACCGTCCCGGGGACGGGCTCGGGTGGCGTCACGTCGGTGTCGGGCCGCCAGCGCGACAGACGCGCCGCGTCCTGCAGCCGCGAGTCCTCCACCCAGGGGGCCAGGGTGGCCTCCAGCACCTCGTCGCGGGTCGTGGCGAGCGCCACGTGGTCCACTCCTGTCTGCGCGGTGGTGTGGGCGGTGATCGCATCGGCCATGCGCTGAGCGTGCCACAGCGCCAGCGAGCACCCGCGGCTGTGCGCCGGGTTGGAGATGGCGGCGGCGTCGGCGAGCGGCACGATGCCGGTGACGGTGGGGCGGCCGTCACGGCTGAGCCGTCGGATGCGGTTGCGCATCCGGGTCATGGAGTGCACGGCCGAGATGGGGGCCGAGCGGTGGGGGTCTACCCAGTCACGGACCAGCTCGATCTGCGCGGTGGCCGCCTCGAACCCCGCGTCCTTGCGCAGCCCCGACAGCGCGGTGTCCTCGGGGAGCACGCCGAAGGTGACGCTGAACGTCTCGTTGTCGCCGGGGAACACCAGGCAGGAGTACCGGTCGAAGGACGCTCCGGCGGTGTACCCGCGGTTCAGCGCAGCCCAGGTGGACCCCAGGTGCAGCCGGTAGAAGCGGGAGTGGTAGGCGATGCCGCAGTCCTCGTCCTCCTCGGCGACGTCCACGCCTGCCTCGGTCAGCCAGCCGTGCACGTCCCCCCGACGTCCGGTGGCGTCCACGGTCACGGTGGCACGGACATGGGTGCCGTCGTCAAGCCCGACGCCGGCGACGTGCGGCACCGCGCCGGGCGGGGTCCGCGCCTGGAGCAGGAGGTGCTGCACGCCGCGCCCCCAGTGGTAGTCGATGTCGGGATGGGCCAGCACCGCCTCCCGCATCACCGCCTCGAAGGTCGTGCGGCGGCTCAGCAGCACCACCAGGGAGTCGTCGGCTGGCACCGGCCCGGTCTGCTGGGCCGGCAGCGACATCGTCCGCACGCCGTGGTTGCAGAGCGCGGCCAGCAGGTCGGGGCACTCCTGGCGGAGGATCACGTAGGCGCGGGACAGGAAGGCGTGGCTGTGCGCCGCCTGTGGTGTGGTCCAGCGGGGCGTCCGGCCGGCGCGCTCGTCGACCTTCACCGGACCGGCTGCCTCATCGGCGTCCACGACCACGACCCGCAGGCCGCGCCGGGCCGCGAACAGGGCCATGGCCAGGCCGGCGATGCTGCCGCCGACGACCACGACGTCGGTGCTGATCCGCACCAGCGGACCGGTGGGCGGGTTGGCGGGGCCGCTCATCGCCCGGCCCCCGTGAGCTGGCGCCAGGCGCCCAGCCGGTAGGTGTCGGGTCTGCGGTCCCGCAGGTTGCACATGCCAGCGCGGGCGGCGGCGATCTCGGCCTGCACGTCGATCTGGGCCACGGCCATGCCGCCCTCGACCGGCGTGACGTCGAGGATGTCCCCGCCGGGCCCGACGACCTTCGCGCGGCCGACGAACTGCAGGTCGCCGAAGGTGCCCGACTGGTTGGAGGCGGCCCACACGATCTGGTTGTCCAGGGCCCGCGACTGGTCGAACAGGTCGTGGCGGCGGGTCCAGCGGTCGTCGATGAGGTCGGGTGCCCGGTTGGTGCGGCTGGCAGGCCAGGCCGACAGGCAGGCGATGATCTCGGCGTCGTCCAGCGCCAGGGTGCGGGCGGCCTCGGCGAACCCCTTGTCCCAGCAGATCAGCAGGCCCATGCGGCCCACGGGGGTGTCGAAGGCCTCGAAGGTGTCGCCGGCGCCGTAGGTCGAGCCCTCCGCGAGTGGCTGGTGGACCTTGCGGTAGTTGCCGAGCACCTCGCCACCGCCGACGCACACCGCGGCGTTGTAGCGGATCCCGTCGGCGCCCCGCTGGCAGTAGCCGGCGGCCACGACCATGTCGCCGGCCAGCTCGACCAGCCGGGCGATCTCCGGGCCGTCCAGGTCCAGGGCGGGGGGCGGCTCGACACCCTCGCCCAGGTGAAGGTCAGCGACGTAGCCGCCGATGGCGGCCTCGGGCAGGACCAGCAGGTCCACGTCGCGCTGACGGGCGTCGGCGATCAGCGACGCGATCCGCTGCAGGTCCGCGGGGATGTCCCGGTCGAACGGGGCTGCGACGGCGGCGATCCGGGTGGTGGGCATGCGACGGTCCTCTGGCTCGGGGTTGGGTCGTGCAGGTCAGGTGGGCGACGGCGTGGGCAGGTGCGTGACCGGCCCCGCCACCGCGGTCGTGCGGGCGCCGTCGGGCCACACCAGCGTCACGCCGGTGCCCTCGACCAGCCGGCCGCAGCGGGCGACGGAGACGGGAGCGGGCCCGGGATCCGGGGCCTCGCCGGCGCTGACCATGACGAAGCCGGGGAAGCAGGTCAGCCAGTTGGCCATGCCGGCTGCCGCCGGGCGGGGCACCGCGGCGACCTCCAGCTCGGCGCCGCAGCCTGACGCCTCGGCCAGCATCCCCAGCGTGCCGACCAGCCCGGCCATGCTGACGTCCTTGGCGGCGGCGATGTGACGGCCGGCGGCGACCGAGCGCGACAGCATGCGGGTCTGGGCACGCAGGTCGGCGGGGGAGCGGTGGGTCGTGGAGTCCCACTGTCGGCCGGTGTAGCTGGGTCGCCACCGGCCGCCCAGGTCAGCGGTGACGTGGACGTCCATGCCGGGGCGCCCGCCCGCCGAGGGGACCGGTGTGGCGGTACGGCCCAGCGCCGTCATGCTGAGCGCGGCGGGCACACCGATCTGGGTGTGGCCGCCCAGGACCGGCACGTCCCATGCCTGGGCGGCCGCGCTGATGCCAGCCATGACGCGCCGGGCCAGGGACCGGGTGGGGGCGCCGAGGGCGTCGAGCAGGCCGACGGGCACGGCACCCATCGCGGCGAGGTCCCCCACGTTGACCAGCACCGCACACCAGCCCGCCCACCAGGGGTCGCGATCGACCATCGACGGCAGGATCGCGTCACAGGCGGCCACGACGTCGGAGCCGGGCACCGGGACGCCGTCGTCGCCGACCCAGCTGCCGCCGAGCCACCCGTCGGGGACCCCCGCGAGCACCGCGCCGATGTCGGCCTTGCCGTCCGCGGCGCGCTGCAGCCGGTCGATGGGCCAGCGCATCCGCACGTGCGGGACCGCCCAGCGGTCGTCGGGGCCCAGGGCGTGCCAGCCCAGGCGGCTGAAGAACCCCTCGTGGCGGGCCTGCACGAGGGCGTCGAAGCGCAGCGCCCCCTGCGCCTCCACCGTCGCGCAGGCGGCCCGGACCAGCGCTGCGCCGACACCACGTGCGGCGTCGGGCCGGCAGACCAGGCGCGACCCGGTCCACCACCCCAGGTCGATGTCGTGCTGTGGGCTGACCCGGACCCCACCCACCACCGTGCCGTCCGCATCGTGGCAGACGAGCACGACGGTGCGGGGGTCGGCATCCACCCGGTCCAGGTCGTGGTCGGCGAACAGGCCCTGGTCGGCCACGAACGCGGCGTGGCGCAGCGCGCGGTACGCCGCGACGTCCGTGCTGCCGGGCGGTGCATGGTGGATCGAGGATCCCGCGGGCAGCGCGGGGCCGCTGAGGTCACCGGGGTGTGCAGGCCCGCCGAGGTCGGCCAGGACCGTCATCGGCCTAGCCACCCGCGGCGCTCAGGGCCGAGCAGGCCCCGCACGCCGCACAACCGGCCTGCTGGTCCGCGCCGACCATCCCGGCCAGCCGCAGGTGCGCGGCCACGCGGGTGGTGACCCTGTCGACCAGCTCGGCGGTGGGCGCCGGATGGTCGGCCGCCAGCGTCCCGGCCAGCGGGCGGAACGGCACGACGAAGGGGTAGACGCCGGCGGCGATCAGCTGCGCCGCACCGGCCACCAGCTCGTCGGGGTCCTCGCCCAGGCCGACCAGCAGGTAGGTGCTGACCCGGTTGCGGCCGAAGACACGCACCGCCTCGCGCCACGCCGCCCAGTACTCCGCCAGCGGCACCGCGCCCTTGCTGGGCATCCAGCGACGACGGACCGACTCGTCCAGGGACTCCACGTGGATGCCCACGGCCGTGGTGCCGGCCTCGTGCAGCTCGGTGATGAACCGCAGGTCAGCGGGCGGCTCGCACTGGGCCTGGATCGGCAGGCCGGGGACGGCCTCGCGGATCGCGGCGACGCAGCGCGCCAGGTAGCGGACGCCCCGGTCGGGGCCGGGGGTGGTGCCGGTCGTCAGGACGACCTGCTGGACGCCGTCCAGCTCGACGGCCGCCCGGGCGACCTCGGCCAGCTGCGCCGGGGACTTGGTCGCCGTGGTGGTCCCGGCGGCCAGCGACCCCTCGATGGCGCAGAAGCGGCAGCGGTCCTGTGCGGCGTAGCGCATGCAGGTCTGCACGACGGTGGAGGCCAGGACGGTGCCCCCGTGCAGCCGGGCCAGCTGGTGGTAGGGCACGCCGTCGGCCGTGGTCAGGTCGTAGAAGGACGGCCGGTCGCCCATCTCGACGTCGACCCCGGTCGGGCCCTCCTCGTCGTGCAGCAGCTGCCCGTCGGCGATCGACCAGGGCGATGAGGACACGACCGGCAGGGCGCTGCGCAGACCACCGATGCGGACGTGCCCGTCATCGGACGGCCCGGCCCCGCCGGTGCGGTTCACCGGCGCGGCCGTCCGCACCCCTTCCACCGCGAGGCGGGCGCGCAGGGACGGTGGGGGAGCGGTGCCGCAACCCCCGGTGGTGGTCGGCGCAGTCATCGCGTCGGCCTAGAACAGGTAGGTGGAGTTGATGATGGCGCCCTTGCGGGCGTAGTGGATCACGCAGTCCTGGACGTCCAGCGGGTGGGCCGGGATGACCCCCTCGATCAGGTCCTCCTCGCGCAGGCCGTGCAGCGACAGGCCGAAGCGGCAGCAGTAGACCTTCCCGCCCTCCTCGATGAAGGTCTTGATCTGGGTGTTCAGGTTCATCTCGCCCGGGAAGGCCGAGTCGCCCGTCAGCGGGAATCCGCGGGTGTCCATGCAGTTCATCGACCCCGGGCCGTAGAAGTACACGACGGACTCGAAGCCCTTGCGCAGCGCCCGGGTGGCCTGCAGCATCGCGACGAAGGCCACGGACGACTCGTGGGCGATGCCGTGGATCAGGGTCAGGTAGGACTCGCCGTCGGTGGCCTCGTAGTCGGGGAACAGCTTGGTCGAGCCGTACAGGCTGGCCCCGCTGCCCAGCGACGGGTGCGGCACCTCCTCCAGGCTCTGCTTCTCCAGGTCGGTCATCTCGAGCTTTGGCACGTGGCACCTCGGGGGGTCTCGCTCCGGGTACATCCCGGACTGCTGGAGGAGACACTCCCAGGGAGGTGTTACGTGCTCGAGGTGACGAGGTTGCGATCGGGTACCGGTTGCGATGCCACGGTGTTACGCCGCCGTGGCGCGGCTGTTGCCGGCTACAGGCGGTGCCGCCCGTGGACGACCTTGATCATCTGGCTGGCGACCTTGAACAGCCAGTCGGGACGGTCGAAGCTCGCGAACTCCGGCGCCAGCGAGAAGCGGCGCTTCGTGATGGCGCGCGGCTGGGTGAACTCCTTCAGCCCGTCCTCACCGTGGATGCGGCCGAAGCCGGACTCGCCACGACCGCCGAACGGCAGCTCGGGGGCCGAGGCGAAGCGCAGGACGCTGTTGACGCTGACCATCCCGCAGTCCAGCGCACGGGCCAGCTCCATGCCCCGCTTGCGCGAGAAGATCGTGGCGCCCAGGCCGAAGGGGCTGTCGTTGGACAGCCGCACCGCCTCGTCCATGTCGGGGACCCGGATCAGGGGGACGATCGGGCCGAAGGTCTCCTCGGTCAGCAACGTGGAGTCGGACGGCACGTCGGTGACGACGACCGGGTCGACGAACGGCTCGCGGATGGACTCCAGACCACCCACGATCGCCTGGGCGCCCTTGTCCAGGGCGTCCGCCAGATGCCGGCGGATGATGTCCATCTGCCCGGGCATCGTGATCGGGCCGAAGTCGGCGTGGGCGTCGTCGCCGGCACGCACCCCCTCGGCCTTGCGGGTGATCTCGGTCACGAAGTCGTCGTAGACCTCGTCGTGGACGTAGACACGCTCGACGCCGGCACAGGTCTGGCCGGCGTTGGCGCAGCCGGCCCACAGCGCCGCCTCGGCGGCACGGGACAGGTCGGCGTCGCGGTCCACCAGCAGCGCGTCCTTGCCGCCGCACTCCATGACCACCTTGGTCAGGTTCTCCGCGCACGCCGCCATGACCTTGCGGCCGGTCGCTGCCGAGCCGGTGAAGGCCAGCACGTCGATGCCCTTGGTGGTGCACAGCGCGTTGCCGGTCGCGCCGAAGCCGGTGACGACCTGCAGGACCGGCTCCTCGTCCACGACGGTGGCGAACAGCTCGGCCATCCGGGTGCCGACGCCGGGCGTGAACTCCGACGGCTTGAAGACCACGGCGTTGCCGCTGGCGAGGGCGTAGGAGATCGAGCCCATCGGGGTGTGGATGGGGTAGTTCCAGGGGCCGATCACACCGACCACGCCCATGGGTGCGTACTCCAGGTAGCCGACGTGGTCGATCGACAGCGGCGGCATCGACACCCGACGCTGGCGCATGACCTTCTCGGCGTTGCGGGCCGCCCAGTCCAGGTGGTCGATGCACAGGAGGACCTCGATGAAGGCGTCGTCGAGGGGCTTGCCGTTCTCGAGGTGGACCAGCTGGACCAGCTCGTCGGAGCGGCGTGCGATCAGCCCCTTGTAGGCCAACAGCCGGTGCTTGCGGCCCGCGAAACCGAGGTCACGCCACCAGGCGGCGGCCGCCCTGGCGCGCACCACCGCGTTGGCGACGTCCTGGGCGGTGTGGACCGGGTAGGTCGCCAGCGGCTCGCCGGTCGCCGGGTTGAGCGACTGGAAGGTCTCGCCCTGGGTGAGGTCGGTGGAGGACATGCACGGCTCCTGCGGTAGGTGAACCCCTAGGTGAACACCGTCAACCTACGCCTGTCGTGCCGCTGCGTGAAACCCGACGGTCAGTCGAAGCGGCTCTCGACGCGCACCCGGACGGCCATGGAGGCCATCCCACCGTCCCACAGGCCCACCGGCCCGTTGTGGCGCTGCAGGTGGTACCCGGCGGCGTCACGTCGCACCGCGACCCGCCCGGGCAGGCTCACCGGGTGGACGACGGCGGTGGAGGCGAGCCACATGCGGCCGTTGACGTCCACCGCGGCCTCACGGCTGCTGACGAACCCGTGCTCGCCGACGGCCATGCCGCCCACGGTGTTGAGGAACGTGCCCTCCGGACGTGGGACATCGAAGACCTCGTCGCCGCTCAGCGACGCCTCGAAGGCGGCCCACACGTCATCAGGGGCCGCGACCTCCTCGGGCCCGTCCGTCCCCCCACGGTGCAGGCGGGCGAGGAACAACCCGAAGACCACGATCAGCAGCAGACTCATTTGTCCCGGACCTCCTGTGGCGCCCCGCCCTCGGGGGATGCCGTCTGGTGGTGCTATCGGCCGGCTCGGCCACTTCCATTAGTGATCGTTCCCAGACCTGCGCCATCTGAGGCATGTCCGTCAGGACACATCTGTCTGGCGGGACCGGCGGCGGTGTCCAGCGAGGTCGTCATCCGACCATCCACTGCTCGTGTCGGTGTGAGGTGCGACCCGGGCGGC